>NZ_FUKP01000007.1:0-90099 GCF_900163825.1 Micrococcus lylae
CGAGTGCAGGTACGTGTACCCGACCCGCCGGCCTGCACCACGCTTGGAAGCACGGCCTGCTTCACTGTCACGTCCGTGGGTGCGCCAGCCGCCCCCTTCAGGGATGCGGCCGATCTTCTTCACATCCAGGTGCACCATGTGCCCCGGCCCTCTCGCGGTGATCTTCTGGGGTCGTTGGCGCAGGTCTTCTCCGGCCGGGGTCAGGTCCCGTAGGCGGGAGATCCCGAGCCGGTGCAGCCACCGTCCCACGGTACGAAGACACACCCGGTGGCCTTCGGAGGCGAGGTGGTGATGGATGCGCCGTGCGGACCACTTGCGCTCCCGCCGCAGGGCGTGGATCTGGGCGACCAGGACCGGATCGAGCTGGGCAGGTGAACGGTGCGGCCGGCTGGACCGGTCCTGAAGTCCTGCCTCGCCCTGAGCCTTGTAGCGGGCCACCCAGGTGGCCACCGTGGGCCGGCTCACCCGGAACTCGGCTGCCACGTGTGCCTGCGGGATCCGGTCGTTCAGGTGGCGGTGGACCATCCTGAGACGGCCAGTGGGGGTCAGGGGTGCGTTAGCGTGAGTCATGAGCGGGTCTCTTCTGGCAGGTGGGTTGTTGAGGAACTTCCATCCTGCGGGAGAGGCCCACTCGTCTCATCTCAGCCCGTACCCCGTGGCAAGAACCTCATGACCCACAACATCTAGTCGCTGGCCACAATCTGCGCATGAAGCCACATGCCCCCGTCTCGCGGTTCTCCGGGAGGTGCGGGGCATGTCGCTTCTTGCGCACCGAAGCCCTGAGGATGCTGGTGTCAATGAGGCTCTTCACGAACGAGGGTGTAGTCGGTTGAGCGCGTCAGTGGCCGGGTAGGGGTCGAGGTCTCCCGGATGATGGAAGTTCTTCACGCTCGCCATCCCGAAAGACCTCGACGTGCTCTACCCTACTTTCGCGACCCCTGACCTGACCACGTTCTGCCGCCTCGACGAGCTCGGCCTCGTCGCCGTCGGCCAGCTGATCGAGCCGGATCGGGCCACGATCGAATGCCGCGTCGTCGAGGACGACCCGTGGTGTCGGATGTGCGGTGCCGAGGGCGTGCCGCGGGACACGGTCACGCGTCGACTGGCGCACGAGCCGTTCGGGCACCGGCCGACGACCCTGCTGGTGCGGGTGCGCCGGTACCGGTGCGGACACTGCCGGCGCACGTGGCGGCAGGACATGACGCGGGCAGCGGCGCCGCGTGCGAAGATCTCCCGCGGCGGCCTGGAGTGGGCGCTGCGGGGCATCGTCATCGACCACCTCACCGTCACCCGCGTCGCCGCAGGTCTCGGGGTGTCCTGGAGTGCGGCGAACGCCGCCGTCCTCGCGGAAGGCAAGCGGCGCCTGATCGACGACCCCGCCCGGTTCGACGGGGTCACCACGATCGGTGTCGACGAGCACGTCTGGCGACACACGAGGCTGGGCGACAAGTACGTCACCGTGATCATCGACCTCTCGCCCGCGAGGAACAAGACCGGGCCGGCGAGGCTGCTGGACATGGTCGAGGGCCGCTCCAAGGCGGTGTTCAAGCAGTGGCTCGCCGCCCGCCCTGCGGACTGGGCGAAGCGGATCGAGGTGGTCGCGATGGACGGTTTCGCCGGGTTCAAGACCGCTGCCGCCGAGGAACTCCCCGACGCCGTCCCCGTCATGGACCCGTTCCACGTGGTCCGCCTCGCCGGCGACGCGCTGGATGTCTGCCGGCGTCGGGTCCAGCAAGACACCACCGGTCACCGCGGGCTCAAGGGCGACCCGCTCTACAAAGCCCGCCGCACCCTGCACACCGGGGCGAGCCTGCTCACCGACCGGCAGCGGGCACGCCTGGACGCAGTGTTCGCGAGCGAGGAGCACGTCGAGGTCGATGCGACCTGGGGCATCTACCAGCGCGTCGTCGCGGCCTACCGGGAGCCCGACAAGAAGAAAGCGAAGGCGATGATGCAGGAGGTGGTCGCTGCGATCAGCAGCGGCGTTCCCGCGGCGCTCGTCGAGGTCCGCAAACTCGGCCGGACCATGAAGCAGCGGGCGGGCGACATCCTCGCGTTCTTCGACCGCCCCGGCACCAGCAACGGCCCGACCGAGGCCATCAACGGGCGACTCGAACACCTCCGCGGCTCCGCCCTCGGCTTCCGCAACCTCACCCACTACATCGCTCGGTCGCTGCTCGAAGCCGGAGGGTTCAGACCCGCGCTACACCCTCGTTCGTGAAGAGCCGAATACATCCGTGACGAACACGACGTAGCAGAACCCGGCCAGGATCCTGACGTCGGTGATGTCAGCGACCCACAACTGGTGAGGACGTTCGGCGGCGAAGCGCCGTCCGACGACGTCTGGGCGGGTATCCGGCTCCCTCGCGGGGCGCGTGGTGATCGGCCTGTGGCCCCGCCGCACGGCCTGAAGGCCGGCGGCCCGCATGAGGCGCGCGACGTGGTCCCGGCCGATCTGCCAGCCGGTACAGGCCATGGCGTGGTGCCTCTTCCGCACCCCGTAGATGCTGTAGTTCTCCGCGTGGATCCGCTTGAGCTCCTCGAGCTCCGCTGTGAAAAAAGCCAAGGCCTTGCGCAGGATCTCCTTGGCACGACGCAGTTCGAGGTTCTCCCGGCGCAGCCGGCGCATCTCCTCTGACTCATCGGTGCCCACACCGGGGGCCTCGTCGCGATCGATGCGGGCTTGCTTCCACCAGTTCCGCAGTGTGTGGGGTGAGATCCCGCCGAGGGCCTCAGCCACGTCGGTGCAGGCGACGCGGCCGGAGCACTGCTCGGCCTGGATCCTCATCCTCGATGAGCTCCAGGGCGCGGGTCTTGAACTCGGGGGTGAACTTCTTGGGCATACTCCGATTCTCCTTACTGAGACTCGGAACCAAACCCAGGGTGCTTCACACTAGCTGAAGACCGGTCAAGCAGGTGGGGTCGTCGGGGTGGGTCGAGATGGCCTTTTTCGCGGTGCGGCCTTCAGCTGAGACAGTGAGAGTAGCGTCAATTCCACGCGGCAGCCAGACCCCGACGAATCCGTTGTCGTACGTCGTCAGCGCTTCATCGAAGATGGTTTCCCCGGACGTCGCCTCGACCACGGTGACGTGGACGTCAGTATTGGCGAGCTCGCCGCGGCAAGTCGTGAGGCTGTGGAAGTAGCATTCGTGAGTCTGGCTGCGATACGGGGCGATAGAGACGTAGAACTCGTCTTCTGGCATCGGCACGGTGGTCTGATTGTTCTGATCGTCGGTCAGTACAAGCTGGTCGGGTTCAATCGACGCGAAGAATTCAGACGAGCGATCTGTCACCTTCGTTGAGTCGAGGCGCTTGATGATCTCGCGAGCATTCAATCCGTCTAGATTGTGATCGACCACCAGTGAGTGATCGGATCCTGCATCAGCAGTCGGTCCCGCATCAGCACAGCCGCTGAGCAGGAGGACGGCGCTGGTCGCCAGACCGGTAAAGGCCGCGCAGATCCTCAGGCGGCTCCTGGAGGACTGGATCGGAGCAACAATGGCAAGTGGCATGCCCAACTCTTTTCTCAGGTGAACGTGTTCATGTCGTCAGGTTAGACAGAAGGCATCCCGAGTTCGCCGGTGCCAAGGGCGCGACTACGTGCAAAGCATGCCTGCCCGGAGACATCAAGAGCCTTGTCCTGATCCGGGGTCCACCGGTCCGAGGCACCCTGTGTTGACGAAATCGGATGGTGTCAGGAGCGCACGAGGCGATTGATGGCGTCGGTGGCCTCTTGGATCTTGGCGATGGCCGCGTCTTCATCGCCTTTCTTGGCGGCGTCGAGCACGCAGTGCTTGAGGTGGTCATCGAGAAGACCGGTCGCCACTCCTTGCAGGGCGCGGGTGAGGGCCGAAACCTGGGTGAGGATGTCGATGCAGTACTTTTCGTCGTCGATCATCTTCGTGATGCCGCGGGCTTGGCCTTCGATACGCTTCATGCGGTTGCGGTAGCGGTCCTTGTCACTGATGTAGCCGTGCCGATGGGCTCCGGTGTCGGTACCGGTCTCATCGGCTGCAGTTTCAGTGGTCACGGGTGTGTCCTTCACTTCTGGTGCTCCAGGACGGAGCGGGTGCTGGCAGCTGGGGCGAGGTCGATGCGACGCAGCAGCTGGGCGTTGAGCGCGACGACGACGGTGGAGGTCGACATCAGGATCGCACCTACTGACATCGGCATGACGAAGCCGACGGGCGCGAGCACGCCAGCCGCGAGCGGCACAGAGATCAAGTTGTACCCTGCAGCCCACCACAGGTTTTGCCTCATCTTACGGTATGCGGCACGGGAGAGCTGGATCACCGAGAGCACGCTACGCGGGTCGGAGCTGGCGAGGATGACACCTGCGGAGGCGATGGCGACGTCGGTGCCGGCCCCGATGGCGATGCCGACGTCAGCCTGGGCCAGGGCAGGGGCGTCGTTGACGCCGTCGCCGACCATGGCGACCTTCTTGCCCTCCTTCTGCAGCTGGTCGACCTTGGCGGATTTGTCCTCGGGGCGGACGCCGGCGAAGATCCGGTCGATGCCGAGCTCTCTTCCCACCTCGTTCGCCACGGCTTCAGCGTCGCCGGTGATCATGACGACCTCGACGCCGAGCTGATGGAGCGCATCGACGGCGTCGCGGGACTCTGGGCGAACCTCGTCGGCGAGCTTGAGACCGCCGATGACCTCGCCGTCGCGGAGGACGTGCAGGATGATCGCACCCTCTGCCCGCCATTCGTCGGCGAGACCGATCTCGTCCTGGCCGGTCTCCTCGAGCAGACGGGGTCCGCCGACGCGGATCTCATGGTCGGCCACCGTCGCGGTGACGCCGACCGCCGGGGAGGAGGTGAACCCGCTGGCCGGTTCGACGGTGAGGCCCTTCTCCTTGGCGGCGGTGACGATGGACCGGGCGAGGGGGTGCTCACTGTCGGCCTCGGCGGAGGCGGCCAGGGCGAGGAGCTGTTCGGCATTCAGGCCGCCGGTCGGCTCCACGCCGGTGACGGTGGGCTCGCCCTTGGTCAGGGTGCCGGTCTTGTCGAAGAGCACCGCGTCGACCTGGCGCATGGACTCCAGTGCGAGGCGGTCCTTGATCAGGACGCCGCCGCGGGCGGCGCGCTCGGTGGCGATGGACACGACCAGAGGGATCGCCAGACCCAGCGCATGGGGGCAGGCGATGACGAGGACAGTGATGGTGCGAACGACCGCGTCGTCGGGGAGCCCGAAGAGCGTCCAGACGACGGCGGTGATCAGCGCAGCTCCGAGGGCGAACCAGAACAGCAGGGCCGCAGCCCGGTCGGCGATGCGCTGGGCACGGGAGGATGAGCCCTGCGCCTCGGCGACGAGCCTGTTGATGCCCGCCAGAGCCGTGTCGTCGCCGGTGGCGGTGATCTCTACGCGCAGGCCGGAGTCGGTGGCCACGGTGCCGGCGGTGACGTTCTCGCCCTCGCCGCGGGCGACGGGGTGTGATTCGCCGGTGATCATGGACTCGTCCATGTCGGCGCGGCCGTCGACGATGGTGCCGTCGGCGGGGACGCTGCCGCCGGGCCGGACGATGACGACGTCGCCGACGCGCAGCTCTGCCGGGTCGACCTTGACGACGTCGTCTCCCTCTATACGCTCAGCCTCGTCAGGGAGCAGCGCGGCGAGGGAGTCCAACGCCGAGGTGGTCTGTGCCAGTGAGCGCATCTCGATCCAGTGGCCCAGCAGCATGATGACGATCAGCAGCGCCAACTCCCACCAGAACTCGAGCTCGGGGTGGACGAGACCGACAGTGGCGGCCCAGGAGGCGAGGAACGCTACGGTGATGCCGAGCGCGATGAGCAGCATCATCCCCGGCTGGCGGCTTTTCAGCTCGCTGACAGCACCGGTGAGGAACGGGGTGCCGCCCCAGGCGTACATGACGGAGCCGAGGACTGCGGCGACCCAGCCCGCCCAGCTGGGGACCGAGTAGCCCAGGAGCATGGCGAACATGGGGGAGAACGCGACCACCGGGATGGCGATGATCAGGTTGATCCAGAACAGCCGCCGGAACTGGCCGACGTGGTCGCCGTGGCCCGCGTGACCACCGCCGTGATGACCGTGCCCGGCGTGGTCACCGTGTTCCATGGTGTGGTCTTCGTTCTCGGCGCGCGAGTCGTCACGGTGGCCGGACTCGGTGGTCGCGACGCCGGCGTGGTCATGGTGATGCGTGGTCGGGTCCGTCATGCTCTTCGCTTCCCTTCGTGATTCCCCGATCTTTCCTTCGATCGGGTCGTATTTCGCCGCGGACCTTCAGCGCGCCCGCCGCGATCGGCTCAGGAGGCCGGCTTGAGCTCGCTCTCGACGACCCACTTGTGGTTGGTCATCGTCATGCCGTCGGACTCGTAATCGACCATGTAGACGGTCTCCTCGGTGGAGGAGGCGATGGTCGCCTTCGCGCCCTTCATGCCTTCCATGTGTTCGGCCTCGAGAGTGACCTCGGTGCCGTCGGCCAGACGTTCATCTCCGGCGTCCTTGATCTCCTGCTGGACGACCCACTTGTGATCCTTGACCGGCTCCCCGCCTGCGGACGGCGTGAAGTCCACCGCATAGGTGTACGTGTCGTACGCGCCGGCGATCGTCGCGTTCGCACCGTCCATGCCCTCCATATGGTCGGCGGTGAGCGTGACCTCGGTGCCGACCGGGTATGTGGGTGACGCGGCCGTCTCGATGCCCTCGGGGGCGGGGCCGCCGTCCATCGGATGCTCCATCCCGCCGCTGTCAGAGCTACTGCCGCTGCTTCCGTGGCCCTCGTGCTGGCTGGTCGACGAGGGGGTCGCTTGGTCCTGGTCTCCGTCGGTGCTGCAGCCGGTGAGCACGAGCGCTCCTCCGAGCACTCCTGCGGCGACGGTGGTCATGAGGTGCTTGCGCATGAAGTCTCCTGTTCGTTCTGGTCCAGTCAACGCTATACCCCCCCAGGGTATCAAGTGAATGTCGATCGGCGGGCGTGGAATCGCCCGGCCAAGATCCCATCGACCCGGGGTGGCAGCGCTGAGGCTGCGATGGAGAACATCGGCTCGGCTGCTCTGGTCGCAGATGGAATCGAGGCCCGAACGGACGGGCTCACCTCGCTCGCCGTCGTGACGGGATCGGTTGCGTCCCGCCCGGATGCGCACCTGCGGAGTACGCTGGACGGACCATGGAACATCTGCCCCCCACGAGACCCGGCGCCCCACTGCTGCCGCAGATCGCCTGCCCGGCGGACCTGTCGGCCCTCACAGAGGACCAGTTGGCCGCGCTGGCGGAGGAGATCCGCCAGTTCCTCATCACCCACGTGTCCCAGACCGGCGGGCACCTCGGCCCGAACCTGGGCGTGGTCGAGATGACGATGGCCATCCACCGCGTGTTCGACTCGCCGCGGGACGCGGTCGTGTTCGACACGGGCCACCAGTCCTACGTGCACAAGCTGCTCACCGGTCGCCAGGACTTCTCCCGGCTGCGCCAGGAGGGAGGCCTCACCGGCTACGGCGATCGGGCCGAGTCCGAGCATGACGTGGTGGAGTCCTCGCACGCCTCGTCCTCGCTGTCCTGGGCGGACGGCATCTCCCGCGCCTGGAAGCTGACCGGGCAGGGCGACCGCACGGTCGTCGCGGTGATCGGCGACGGCGCTCTCACCGGCGGCATGGCCTGGGAGGCGGTGAACAACATCGCCGCGGACAAGGACCGCCGCGTGGTGATCGTGGTCAACGACAACGGCCGCTCCTATGCCCCGACCGTCGGCGGCATCGCCAACCACCTCACCGGCCTGCGCCGCAGCGTGCTGGACAAGGTCCGCACGCACCGCCGCTACGAGCAGACCCTGGACTCGATGAAGGGCCGGCTGAAGTCGGCCGGCGCCCCGGGCGACGTGGTCTACCGCGGCCTGCACGCGGCGAAGAAGGGCCTGAAGGACCTGTGGGCCCCGCAGGGCCTGTTCGAGGACCTCGGCGTGAAGTACATCGGCCCGGTGGACGGCCACGACCTCCAGGAGATGGAGGATGCCCTCCGGGACGCGAACGCCTACGGCGGCCCGGTGCTCGTGCACGCCATGACGGAGAAGGGCCACGGCTACGCCCCGGCGCTGGCCCACATGGACGACCAGTTCCACGCCGTCGGTCAGATCGACCCGGTCACCGGCGAGGCGCTCGGTGCCGCGTCGGCGCCGTCCTGGACCTCGGTGTTCGGGGAGGAGATGGTCGCCCTGGCCGAGGAGCGGAAGGACATCGTCGGCATCACCGCGGCGATGCAGAACCCGGTGGGCCTCGGCCCGATGGCGGCCCGCTTCCCGGAGCGCGTGTTCGACGTCGGCATCGCCGAGCAGCATGCCACCACATCGGCCGCCGGCATGGCGTTCGGCGGCCTGCACCCGGTGGTCGCCATCTACGCGACCTTCCTGAACCGCGCCTATGACCAGATGCTCATGGACGTGGGCCTGCACCGCGCCGGCGTGACGTTCGTGCTGGACCGCGCGGGCGTCACCGGCCCGGACGGCCCCAGCCACCACGGCATGTGGGACATGGCCCTGCTGCAGTCCGTCCCGGGCCTGCGCATGGCCGCCCCGCGCGACGCCGACCGCCTCCGTGAGGAGCTGCGCGAGGCCGTGGCCGTCGAGGACGCGCCCACCGTGGTGCGCTTCGCCAAGGGGTCCGTGGGCGAGCCGGTCGAGGCCGTGGAGCGCCTGGCCGACGGCACCGACGTGCTGGCCCGCCTGGGCGAGGCCTCGGACGTGCCCGGCGCCGAGCGCGACGTGCTGATCGTGGCCGTCGGCTCCTTCGCCGAGCTCGGCCTGGACGTGGCCCGCCGGCTGTCCCAGCAGGGCATCTCCGCCACCGTGGTGGACCCGCGCTGGGTGCTGCCGGTGGCCGACTCCGTGGTGGAGCTCGCCGCGGCGCACCGCATCGTGGTGTGCCTCGAGGACGGTGTGAAGGCAGGCGGCGTGGGTTCCCGCATCCGCCAGGTCATGCGCGCCGCAGGGGTGGACACCGCCCTGAACGAGGTCGGCCTGCCGGTGGAGTTCCTCGCGCAGGGCACCCGTGCCCAGGTCCTGGGGCGGGTGGGCCTGACCGCCCAGCAGATCACCCGGGACACCGTCGCCCAGGTGCTCGGCTCCAAGGTCCCGTATGCCCGCTCCGCGGACCCCTACACCGGCGGCCTGCCGCTGCTGGAGGGCAGTCACGACGGCGGCGCGGCCGGCTCCGGCTCGACCGCCGCCTCGGGCCAGACCTCCTCTCAGGCCGCCGACTCCACCCGGGGGAAGAAGGCATGAGCATCGTCCGCTGCTACCGCGATACGACCGCCGAGGACGGCTCGCGCCTGTTCGAGTACCGCGAGGCCTGGTGCGTCCCGGGTTCCGGCGAGGTCGTGGTCCACCACGGCAGGGTCGGTCAGCCCGGCACCGTGAACGAGGAGGCGGTCGCCGACGACGCCGCCGGCGAGGAGCTGCTCGAGGCCTTCGCCGCCCAGTGCGCCGAGGACGGCTTCGCCGAGCTCGACGAGTCCGCCCTCACGGACCTGGTGGTGGCCTACCGCCTGCGCGGACGCGCCGCCACGGACATCGAGCGCCGTCATGGCCAGACCCTGGCCGGGGAGATCACCCACCGGCTCGCCTGGCGCGGACTGGGCGAGGTCGTGGACGTCGCGGAGGCCGAGGGCCGTCTCGAGCTGCGCGTGCGCACCCCGCACGCCGGCCGGGCCGCGAAGGAGATCCCGTTCGCCGCCAAGGGCGCACACGGGGTCCAGCCGAACAAGATCGAGGTCCTCCAGGACCGCACGGCGTCCGCAGACGCCGGAAAGGACGCCTGAGCCATGCAGACCCGTCGAGTGGGCAACTCCGGCCTGACCGTCTCCGTGATCGGACTGGGGTGCAACAACCTCGGCCGCGCCGGCACCGCCACCGAGTCCCAGGCCGGGACCGATGCCGTGGTGCGGGCCGCGATCGACCACGGCATCACCTTCTTCGACGTCGCGGACATGTATGGGGCCACCCCGGGGCTGTCCGAGGAGCGCCTCGGCAAGGCGCTCGGCGCGGACCGCGACAAGATCGTGCTGGGCACGAAGTTCGGCATGGACATGGACGGCGCCAACGGCCCGGACTTCGGCGCCCGCGGCTCCCGCGCGTACATCGTGCGCGCGGTGGAGGCCTCCCTGCGCCGCCTCGGCACGGACTGGATCGACCTCTACCAGTTCCACACCCCGGACCCCCAGACGCCGATCGACGAGACCCTGGCCGCCCTGGACGACCTCGTCCGGGCCGGAAAGGTCCGCTACATCGGCCACTCCAACCGCTGCGGCTGGCAGATCGCGCAGGCCGAGTACGTGGCCCGCGAGCTCGGCACCGAGCGGTTCGTCTCTGCGCAGAACCACTACAACCTGCTGGACCGCCGCGCCGAGCAGGAGGTCGTCCCGGCCGCCGAGGAGTTCGGCCTCGGCGTGTTCCCGTACTTCCCCCTGGCCAACGGCCTGCTCACCGGCAAGTACTCGGACGGGCGTGCTCCGGCCGGCTCGCGCCTGTCCCACGTGCGCCAGAACCTCGTGGAGGACGCCGACCGCGAGCAGCTCGCGGCGTTCGGCGCCTTCGCGCGGGAGCGCGACCTCACCGAGGTGCAGGTCGCCCTCGGCTGGCTCGCCGCGCAGGGGCCGGTGGCCTCGGTGATCGCCGGCGCGACCCGCCCGGAGCAGATCGGGCAGAACGTCCGTGCCGCCGACTGGGAGCCCACCCAGGAGGACCTCGCCGCGCTGGACGAGATCTTCCCGGCGGTGCCCCGGGTCGCCCTGTTCTGAGCGCTGTGGCCCTGCTGTCCGTGCTGTCCTCGCCACAGACCTGGTGGTGGACGGCGTCGATCGTGGTCGGCGTGCTCTTCCTCGTCGGCCTGGTGACCCTGTCCCGCTCGCCCTTGGACGAGCGCCGTCGTGTGCCCTGGGTGCTGGCAATCGTCTGCCTGCCGGGCCTCGGCTCGCTGGCGTGGCTGTGGTGGCGGTACCGCCACTATCCGGCCCGCCGCGCCGAACAGCCCGACTGGGACCCGAACTCGAACGCCGCCCCGCTGCTCCCGCCGGCCCGCTCGCCGAAGGTCGCCGCCCCGCGCCGGTACGGCGCCGGCCCAGACCCCTCGGTCCCCGGCTCCCGCCGCGACGGCGCCCCGGAGTGAGGCACTTTCGTTCGGGAAACAGTCGCGTCCCGGGACACTTTCGTTCGGGAAACAGTCGCGTCCCGGCGCACTGTCGTTCGGGAAACGGTCGAGTGGCCGGGCCCGCGCCACGGAACCCGTCCCTCCGCCTGTCGGTGCCGGTCGTTCCGTCACACCTGGCATCGGCTCGCCCCGTGCCGACCCGAGCGCCTGGCCACAGGCCGACGGCCGCCCACCTCACCAGGTGGGCGGCCGTCGTCGTGGAGCCGGTGGTGGGGGTAGGTCAGAGCTTGACCAGGATCTTCTCTCCGTCCACGCGCGCCTGGAAGTCGGTGAGCGGCTTCTTCGCAGGCCCGCCGTAGGGCTTGCCGGTCACCGGGTCGAAGTGGGAGCCGTGGCACGGGCAGCCGTAGGTGGTCTGGCCGTCGCGCTCGGTGATCTCCACGGCGCAGCCCTGGTGGGTGCAGACGTTGGAGTATGCGGTGACGTTGTCCTCGTCCTCGCGGTGCAGCAGCAGGGTGCGGCCGTCCACGTCCAGCTGCGTGGACTCGCCCACGGGCAGGTCGGCCGAGGCCATGACCTCGGTGAAGTCGCCGCCGGTGTGGTGCTTCTGCGCGGCGTTCTCCTCCTTCAGCTGCTGGGTGCAGCCGGACAGGGCCAGCGAGCCGGCGCCGGCCGCCGCGGCGGCCAGGGAACCGCGCAGGACGGCGCGACGGTTCGAGCAGGCACAGCCTTCGGTGGCGATGGGGGTGGTGTCCTCGTTGCTCATGGATCCCATTGTCCCAGGTGTCGCGAGGAGAACCCGCAGTTCTGACAGGATGGGACACGTGAGTTCCCCGAAGACCCCCGGCCTGTACCCGCTCGACCCGCTCGACGATTGGGAGGCGTTCCTGCTCGGCGGAGAGCACTGCGGCTTCCTGCACCGGCACCTGGCCGACGGCGTGCTGACCACCCGCACCGCCTTCCAGCCGACATCCGCGCAGCGCGCCGCGACCCCGTCCCTCCCGGAGCGGTTCATGGCCCAGTGCCAGGTGCACTTCGCCGCCGACGGCTCCACCTGGACCGAGCTGTCCTACGAGGACTCCGCCTCCGCCCAGCGCGTGCGCATCGAGCGCGAGCGCGCCGGCCTGGACGCGGACATCGTGCCCTCCTACGCGGACGGCCTGCTGGCCCGCACGGTGGGCGAGACCGGCGAGGCCCTGACGTACCGGCGCCTGGAGGAGGCCTCACCGCTGCAGGGCCCCGTACGGATCCTCGAGGCCGCGCTCGCCCCCACGGACGTCGAGGCGGCCCCCGGCGGCGACGGCGCCGCGGCGCACCGCATCGAGCTGCGCTCCGAGGGCCACGTGCTCGGCATCCACTGGGTGCGTGAGGGTGCACTGACCGGCTCCGACTGGGGAGCCGGCGCCATCTCCGTTCCCGTCGACTCGGACGAGGCCGCCCTCCACGGGCTGCCCGAGGACCTGGTCACCTTCGCCCGCATGCCGCGCTGAGCGTCACGGCCGACCGCGCTGAGCGTCACCGCCGACCGCGGTGCACGCCGCCGCAGACCGCGCTGAGCGGCGCGGCGACGTGCACCTGAGGGCGGACGTCCGCCGGTGAGCCGGTGCGGGCTCAGGTGGCGTGGAACCGCTGACCGTTGACGCGCTCGGAGGCGCCCACCGTGTCCAGGTACGGGGTGATGCCGCCCAGATGCATCGGCCAGCCGGCGCCGAGGATCATGCACAGGTCCACGTCCTCCGGAGCGGCCACCACGCCCTCGTCCAGGAGCAGGCCGATCTCCTCGGCCAGCGCGTCCTGCACGCGGACGAGCAGCTGCTCGGCGGTCTGCGGGTCCTCGCCCTGGCTCAGCAGTGCGGCGGTGGCCTCGGGGATGGCCTCGCCGGTCGCGCCGCCGGCCTCGGCCGGGTCCTTGACGTCCTTGGCCCAGAGGGCGGTCTTGCCGCCGTCGATGAGCGCCTGGACGTTCTTCGACACCGGGAAGCGCTCCTCGCCGAAGGCCGCCGCCAGGGACTCGGAGACGTGCTGGGCCACGGGCAGACCCACCATGGCGGCCAGGGTGAACGGCGTCATGGGCATGGCCAGAGGATCGAGCGCGTGGTCCGCGGTGAGGGCGTCGGTGCCGGCGTCGAAGGAGGCCTGGACCTCGCCCATGAGGCGCAGGAGCACGCGGTTGACCACGAAGGCGGCGGCGTCGTGCACGAGCACGCCGGTCTTGCGCAGGCGGCGGGACAGCTCGAAGGCGGTGGCCACCACGGCGTCCGTGGTCTGCTCCACGCGGACGATCTCCACCAGGGGCATCTGGGCCACCGGGTTGAAGAAGTGGAAGCCCACAAGGCGCTCGGGGTGCTCCAGCACCTCGGCCATGCCGGCCACGGACAGGGAGGAGGTGTTGGTCATGAGGATCGCGTCCTCGCGGACGATGCCCTCGAGCTCGCGGAACACGGTGCGCTTGACCTCGAGCTCCTCGAACACGGCCTCGATGACCACGTCGGCGTCCGCGTAGACGGACTTGTCCGTGGAGCCGCTGATCAGGCCGGCCAGCCCCTCGCCCTGCTCGGCGGTGAGGCGCCCGCGCTCGACCTGCTTGGACACCTGCTTCTGCACGAAGGCGAGGCCGCGCTGCACGCGCTCGTCGTCCATGTCCGTCATCACCACGGGCACCTGCAGGTGCTGGGCGAACAGCAGGGCGAGCTGACCGGCCATCAGGCCCGCACCGACCACGCCGACCTTCTTCACCGGCATCGCACGGTCCGCACCCGGATCGCCGGCCGGCTTCTTCGCCCGGCCCTGGACCAGGCCGAGGAACGCGTAGACGGTGTGGCGGAACTCGTCCGAGGCGATCAGCTCGGACAGCGCCTCGGCCTCGGCCTGCGCGGACTCGGCGCGTGTGCGGGTCCGGGCGCCCACGAACAGCTGCTCGAGGCGGCTGCGGGCCGGCAGGTCGGCGCCGGGGCGGGCGGCCTGGAGCGTCGCGAAGGCCTCGACGGCGCGGTCCCAGGCGGCGTCCGAGGTGTCCCGGTCGCGGTGGGCGGCCAGCTCGGCGGCCACGGCCTCGTCACCGGTGACCAGGGCGCCCGCCAGTTCGAGGCCGGCCTCCATCAGGTCGCCGTCGACGATGCGGTCCATCAGGCCCAGCTCGTGGGCCTCGGCAGCCTTGAGCAGACGGTTGTTGTCCAGCGGATTCTTGAGGACCACCTGCACGGCGGCCTCGGGGCCGATCAGGTGCGGGACGCGCCAGACGCCAGACCAGCCGGGGATCAGCCCGAGGCGCACCTCGGGCAGGCCGAATCCCTTGGCATCGGCGGCCACGATGCGATGGTCCGCGGCGAGAGCCAGCTCCAGGCCGCCGCCGAGGGCGAGGCCGTTGACCAGGGCGACGGTCGGGGCCGGGAACGCGCTGATGCGGTCGTAGACGGCATGGCCGAGCAGCGCAAGGTCGGCGCCTCGGGAGGTGTCCTCGAAGGAGGCCACCAGGGACAGGTCGGCGCCGGCGGCGAAGGTGCCCTCCACGCCGGTGTAGGCCAGCGCCTGGATCTCACCGGCCTCGGCGCGGCGGGCCTGGGCCTCGACCACGCGGCCGAGCTCCAGCAGGGTGCGCGGGCCGAGGGTGGCCGGGCGGCGGGGTCCGGCGCCGTTGTCCAGGGTCAGCAGGGCGAGCGTGCCGGCGCCGCCGGGCAGCTCGTGGTCGGTCACCTCGGCGGTGGTCAGCACCTCGTCCGGCGCCATGGCGGCGAGGGACTCGAACTGCTCGAGCGGGGCGGGGGTGTGCGCGGTCATGAGGCTCCTGTTCGTCGCGAGAGAGGGAGGCGTACCGCGTCTCATGCTTCCCGACGACGGCCGCTCGCCTCTGTCCTGTCCGTCACATTACCCGTGGGTAACCTTCCGGCGCATCCGCGCCGCGCTCAGACCGGCATGGGGTTGAGGAAGGAGACCGTGAGGATCGCGGCGGTCTGCTCGACCTGCCAGGGGCGGGCGCCGAGCCCGGCGAGTGTCTCTGCTACGGACTCCGGGGTCACGACCGCCGGCGGGTCCCAGCAGATCCGACGCAGGGTGTCCGGGGTGAGCAGGTTCTCGGTGGGCATGCCGATCTCGGCGGCGTGCCGGGCGACCCAGGGCTTGGCGGTGCGCAGGCGCGCGTCGGCCTCCGGGCTGCGGTCCTTCCACAGGCGAGGCTGCGGGGGACCGTCGCCACGGCCGCGGCGGTGCACCTCCGGGGCGTCGCCGTCGGCGGCGCGGTCCCGACCGGCCTTGATCGCCGCCACCCACCGGGCCGCCTCGCGACCGGCGGCGCGGCCGTGGAAGCCCTGGGTGGCGCGCAGCTGTGGGACGGTGCGCGGCTGGGCCTTCGCCGCGGCCACGATCGCCGAGTCGGGGAGCAGGCGGCCGGGGGCGATGTCCCTGTGCCGGGCCAGGTCGTCGCGGGCCTGCCAGAGCTCGCGCAGCACGGCAAGCTGGGTGCGGCTCTTGAGCGCGTGCGCTCCGGAGGCGCGGCGCCACGGGTCCTCACGCGGTCCGGGAACGGGGGTGGTGCGGATGTGCTCGAACTCCTGCTCGGCCCACTCGCGCTTGCCCTGGGACTCGAGCAGCGCGAGCAGGGCCTCGCGCAGCTCCACCAGCAGCTCCACGTCGAGGGCGGCGTAGGTGAGCCAGGACTCGGGCAGCGGTCGGGTGGACCAGTCCGCGGCCGAGTGCTCCTTGGCCAGGGTCACGCCGAGCATGTGCTCGAGGACCGCGGCAAGGCCCACACGGGGCAGCCCGGCCAGACGGGCGGCGAGCTCGGTGTCGAAGAGCCGGTCCGGCCAGAGGCCCAGCTCGGACAGGCAGGGCAGGTCCTGCGTGGAGGCGTGCAGGATCCACTCGACGCCCTTCAGCGCCGCCACGAGCGGGGACAGGTCGTCGAACGCCTCCGGGTCGATCAGCCAGATGCCGGAGCCGGTGCGCTTGAGCTGCACGAGGAAGGCGCGCTGGCCGTAGCGGATGCCGGAGGCGCGCTCGGCGTCGACGGCCACGGGTCCGGTGCCGCCGGACAGGGCCTCCGCGCAGGCGGCGAGACCGCCGGGGGTGTCGGTCAGCAGGGGGACCCCGTCGGCCGGCTCGGTGATGAGGCGGGGCGCCTCGGAGGCGGCGGTCTGCGTCGCGGCGGGGGAGCCGCCGTCGTGCTTCTGCGACGAACGGCTGGAGGGCGTGCGGGTCATGCGTCCTTCCTGAGCACGGGCAGGGCGGTGACGCCGTCGGGCTGCGGGGGCAGGCCCGCGAACGCACAGACCATCTCGGCCCAGGCCTCCAGGTGGGCGCCCATGGCGCGGCCGCCCGGCGTCCAGGAGGCGCGCATCTCGATCTCGGTGGCGTCCGGGCGCTCGGCGAGGGTGCCGAACGACTCGGCCAGGATGCGGGTGGCGGTGCCGCCGGCGGCCGTGTAGTCCGCGTGGCGCAGCTCGAGGGAGTCCACGAGCCAGGTCCAGGCGACGGCGCCGAGCATCGGGTCTTCGGCGACGTCCAGCTCCAGGCCGGCCTTGATGTAGGTGACCACGCGGAAGGTGCCCTGCCAGAGCTCCGAGCCCTCCGGGTCATGGAGGAGGACGAAGCGGCCGGTGGCCACGGCGGGGGGGATGTCCTCCGCGTCGGACAGGGGGCGCACGTCCGCGGCCAGGGCCACCGCGTGCGGGGCCAGGCCCTGGGGCGCGGCGATCTCGCGCAGCCGGACCTCGCGGCGAGGGGAGGCGTCCCGCAGCTCGCGCAGGGCGGTCCGGAAGGCGCCGGGCAGGGCAGGGGACGCCCCGGGACGTGCTCCGTTCTGCAGTCCGACGAGGGTCATACGGAACAGCGTAGGACCGGCCGGCCCGGACACGGCGAGGGCGCGCCGGTGGCGGGCCGGACAGGCTCCGCTCAGGGCACGAGGGCGCGCCGGTGTCGGGCCGTTCGGGACCCTCGCACGCCGCGGGGGCGACGGCTCAGCCGTGCGCGGCGACGGCCTCGGCCACGGCGTCGGCGAAGTCGTCCACGTCCTGCTCCGTGGTGTCCCAGGAGGTCATCCAGCGGACCTCGTGGCGCTGCGGGTCCCAGTCGTAGAACGGGAAGCGGGCGCGCACCTGGTCCGCGGCGGCCGGGTCCAGCACCGCGAAGAGCGTGTTGGCCTCCGGACGCTGGGTGAGGACCACGCCGTCGATCTGTTCCACCCGGGCGGCCAGGCGGGCGGCCATGGCGTTGGCGTGGCCGGCCAGCCGGATGCCGAGGTCGTCCGTGAGCAGGGCGAGCAGCTGGGCGGAGAGGTAGCGGTGCTTGGAACCGAGCTGCATGGACGCCTTGCGCAGGTAGCCCAGCGCCTTCTCGGCACGCTGCGCGGCCGAGGACGCGTCCCCGCCGGGCAGGTCCGCGGCGGTGATGTGCCCGGCGGCGAGGACCGCGTCCGGGTTCAGCACCACGATCGCCTCCGCGCCGAGGCCTCCGGCCTTGGTGCCGCCGTAGGACACCACATCCACGCCGGCGTCCGTGGTGAAGGCGCGCAGCGGCACGCCGAGCGCGGCGGCGGCGTTGGAGAGGCGGGCGCCGTCCATGTAGACGGTCAGGCCGGCCTCGTGCACGGCTTCCGTAAGCGCCTTCACCTGCTCCACGGAGTAGACGGTGCCGACCTCTGTGGCCTGGGCGATCTCCACCACGGCCGGCTGCACGGCGTGGACGAATCCGTCCCGGTGCACGTGCGGAGCGATCAGCTCCGGGGTGAGCCGGCCGTCCGGGGTGGCCACGGACAGCAGGGAGGTGCGCCCGATGCGCTCGGGGGCGCCGCCCTCGTCGTGGCGGATGTGGGCACACTCGGCGGCCAGGACGGCGCCCCACGGCGGAACCATGGCCTGCAGGGCCACCACGTTGGCGCCGGTGCCGTTGAACACGGGGACGGCGAACGCCTGCTCGCCGAACTCGGCGCGGACGGCCTCGCCGAGGGCTGCGGTGACGGGATCGTCCCCGTAGGAGCGGGCGTGGCCGGAGTCGGCGGCGGCGAGGGCGGCCCAGACGTCCGGGTGGACGGGGGCGTAGTTGTCCGAGGCGAAGGCGCGCAGGCCGGTCATCGTCAGGCGGGTCCTTCCGGCTGCAGGGTCAGGGAGATCGAGTTGATGCAGTAGCGCAGGTCCGTGGGCGTGTCATAGCCCTCGCCCTCGAACACGTGGCCCAGGTGGGAGGCGCAGGCGGCGCAGCGGACCTCCACGCGGCGCATGCCGAGCGTGGTGTCCTCCCGGTACTCCACGCGGTCCTCGGCGAGCGGGGCGAAGAAGGACGGCCAGCCGCAGTGGGCGGAGAACTTCTGCTCCGAGCGGAACAGCTCGGCGCCGCAGGCGCGGCAGGCGTAGACGCCCACCGTGTTCGTGTCCCAATACTCGCCGGTGAAGGCGCGCTCGGTGCCGGCGCGGCGCAGCACGTGGAACTCCTCGGGGGACAGGCGCGCGGCCCAGTCCTCGTCGGTCAGGGTGCGGGGATCCTCCGGAGTGGATCCGGTGGTGGGGGTGGACTCGCTCATGGGCGCGACTGTACTCCGCACTGCCCCGGACACGCCGGGGACAGGTCGCGCTGTGTCACCGTGCAGACGCGGCCCAGGAGCATGCGGGACAATGGCGGACATGTTCGGAGACCTGCCGCGCCCCGCCACGTCCGCCGCCCCGCTGCGCGAGGACGTGCTGGACCGGGTGCGTCGGTCGGTGAGCCGCGGCGTCGACGCGGCCCGCACCTCCCTGGACCTGTCCAAGGCGGCCGCCCGCACCTCCGTGGACAAGTCCGTGGACGCGGCCCGCTGGTCCCCGCTGGTGGCCTCCCTCGGGCTGTCCGCCGCGTTCGTGGTGTTCGGCGCCTCCTCGACGCTTGCCTCCGTCTTCGCCAGGATCGTGGTCACCCCCGTGCGCAACCACGCCGAGGACGTGGAGGTCCTCGCCGTGATCGACGGCGACGACGGCACCCGGGTCATCCTGTCGGCGGACTCGGAGACCACGGTCCCGGGCACCTATTCGCTCACCTTCGACGGCGGCGCCTCCTGCGCGCGCATCGGCCGGATCGTCTCCTTCGACCCCCGCGACGGCACCGTGGAGCGCGAGGTGGAGCACGTGTACTCCGGCGACCTGCACGCGGCCACCCGAGGCCGCTTCACCGGCTTCGTCTACCCGACCCCGCAGGACGCCGGGTTCGACGCCGTGGACGTGGAGGTCCCGGTGGAGAACGGCACGGCCCCCGCCTGGCGTGTGGACCCGCCGGCCGCCGAGGACGGCACGCCACGGGCCGGGGACGGGATGTGGGCGATCATGGTCCACGGCCGCGGGGCCCGCCGCAACGAGGGCATCCGCGCGGTGCGCAGCGCCCAGAAGCTCGGCATGACCTCCCTGCTGGTGTCCTACCGCAACGACGGGGACGCCCCGGACGCCGAGGACGGCCGCTACGGGCTCGGCACCACGGAGTGGCACGACGTCCAGTCGGCCATCCGGTACGCCCTGGACCAGGGCGCCGAGGACGTCGTGCTGTTCGGCTGGTCCATGGGCGGGGCCGTGGCCCTGCAGTGCGTGGACCGTTCCGAGCTCGCCCACCGGGTGCGGGCCATCGTGCTCACCGGCCCCGTGGTCGACTGGATCGACGTGCTCAAGTACCAGGCCGGGCTCAAACGCATCCCGGAGGCCGTCGGACTCGTCGGGCGCTGGCTGCTGTCCAACCGGGCCGGGCGCCTCGTCACCGGCCTGGCCGCCCCC
Organism: Micrococcus lylae; assembly: GCF_900163825.1. Lineage (NCBI taxonomy): Bacteria > Bacillati > Actinomycetota > Actinomycetes > Micrococcales > Micrococcaceae > Micrococcus > Micrococcus lylae. Next base: position 19,820 of record NZ_FUKP01000007.1, read on the forward strand.
GTGGACCTGAAGTCCCTCAACTGGGTGGCCCGCGCCGAGCAGCTGCGCGTGCCGACCCTGATCATGCACTCCGAGGACGACGACTACGTGCCCGTCGGCCCCTCCATGGAACTGGCCGAGCGCAACCCGGACCTGGTCCGCTTCGTCCGCTTCACCCGGGCCCGTCACACCAAGGAGTGGAACGTGGACCGGCGCAAGTGGGACCACACCGCGCGCGGCTGGCTGCGCGCCGTCCTCAACGCCACCCGTCCCGGCGCCGCCCGCTGAGCAGACGCCGCCGGGGAGCCCTGGGGTGCCGGGGAGCCCTGGGGTGCCGGGGAACGCAGAGAGACGCCCGGGCGCGCCCCGGCCTGGTGAGCGGCCCCGGCCGGCATCAGGGCTGCGAGACCAGCAGACCGCGGCGGCGCAGCAGCGGCTCCAGCTCGGCGTCCCGGCCGCGGAAGGCCCGGTACGACTCCATCAGGTCCCGAGTGTTGCCACGGGACAGCAGCTCGGAGCGGAATCGCTCGCCGTTCTCCCGGGTCATGCCGCCGTTGGCGCAGAACCACTCCACGGCGTCGGCATCCAGCACCTCGGCCCAGATGTACGAGTAGTACCCGGCCGCATAGTCGTTGCCGAAGATGTGCTTGAAGCAGCCGGTGCCGTAGCGCGGGGGCACCAGAGAAGAGTCGATGCCCGCCTCGGCCAGCACCTGCTCCTGGAACGCCAGCGGGTCCGCGGTCGCCGCGTCCACGGTGTCCTCGGTGAGGGTGTGCCAGGCCATGTCCACGAGCGTCGCGCCGAGGTACTCCACCGTGCGGTAGCCCTCGCCCCACAGATCCGCGGCCTGAAGACGTTCCAGTGTGCCGGCCGGCAGCGGCTCCCCGGTCTCCACATGACGGGCGTAGACGTCCAGCAGGGACGGCTCGCGCAGCCACACCTCGTTCACCTGGGACGGGAACTCCACGGTGTCCCGCGGCACGGACGTACCGGTCAGTGAGGCGTACTGACCCTCCGCCAGCAGGCCGTGCAGCGCGTGGCCGAACTCGTGGAACAGCGTGGTCGCCTCGTCCAGCGTGAGCAGGGCAGGCCGGCCCTCCGCCGGGGCCGGCACGTTCATGGTGTTGAAGACCACCGGGCGCTCGCCGAGGGCGTCGGCGCGGTCGCGGACGGTGTGCATCCAGGCGCCGCCGGACTTGGTGGCGCGGGCGAAGAAGTCCCCCACGAACAGGCCGATCGGCTCGTCGTCCCGGCAGACCTCCCAGACGCGGATGCCCGGGCGGTACATGTGCTCGGCCAACTCCGGGCGCTCGGCGAAGGTTAGGCCGTAGAGGGCGCCAGCGGCGGCGAACACGCCGTCGGTGAGCACGCGGTCCAGTTCGAAATGCGGGCGCAGGGCGGCCGCGTCCACCGCGAACTGCTCCCTGGCGTAGGCGGCGGACAGGTGCGGCCAGTCCCAGGGGGCCAGGGCGCCGCCGTCGGGGGAGACCTGTGCGGCGTCGGCCTTCGCGTTGGCCATGGCCGGGCCGGCCATCGACGCCAGCAGCTCCTGCACCGCGGCCACGGACGGGGCGGCGCGGTCCTTGAGCGCGTGCTCGGCCCAGCACTCGGAGCCGAGCAGACGGGCCTTGCGCAGACGCAGCCGGACGATCTCCATGGCCACGGACAGGACCTCGTCCTCGCCCTCGGTGCCGCGGCCGATCGAGGCCTCGAACAGGTCGCGGCGCAGCTCGGCGTCCTCGAGCTGCGCCAGCTGCGGCTGGGAGACGAACAGGGACAGCGTGAGCAGGTGCTTGCCGGGGTGGCCGGCCTCCTCGGCGGCGCGGGCGGCGGCCTGCACGTCGTCGGCGCCGAGGCCGGCCAGGCGGGCCGGATCCTCCACCAGCACGGCGCGCTTGGCGGTGTCCGCCACGAGGCGGCGGGTGTAGCGGGCGCCCACGGTGGCCAGCGCGGTGTTGATCTGCTGCAGCTCGGCGCGGTCGGCGGCGGACAGGTGCGCCCCGGCCAGCTCGAGGCGCTGGGAGAAGAGTTCGTGCAGGCGTGCGTCCTCGCCGGTGAGGCCGGACGCGTCCACGGCGGCCACGCGCCCGGCCAGGCGCGGGTCCAGCAGCAGGGCGTCCTCGTGGGCGGCCAGCTCCGGCATGAGTTCCTCGGACAGGGCCTGGCGGGTGTCGGTGCCGTCGGCGCTGACGAGGGTGAAGAACATGGCGGCGGAGCGGCGCAGCAGGTCGCCGGTCAGCTCGAACGCGCGCACGGTGTTCTCGAAGGTCGGGGCCTCGTCCGAGGCCAGGATCGCCTCGACCTCGCCCCGCTGCGCAGCCATGCCGACGCGGACGGCCTCGGCCAGCTGTGCGTCGGAGACGGCGGCGAAGTCCGGGAGCCCGTAGGGGAGCGGAGAGGGGGAGGCGAGAGGGTGGTCGGCGGGCAGGGAGGCGCCCTGCGTCATCTGCGGAGAGTCCATGGGCGCAGTCTAGGTGTGCCCGGCCGGCCCGTCCCCTCCGGTCGCCCGCGCCGGTCGGCCCGCCGCCGGTCGCCGGGCCGCGACGTGCTCCTGTGACGCCCGCCCGCGGCCGGACCGGGCCGCGCCGCTAAGATGGTGCGCCGAGACATCCCGACGTCGCCGAACCGCGAAGGAGCATCATGGCCGGTCATTCCAAGTGGGCCACGACGAAGCACAAGAAGGCCGCGCTCGACGCCAAGCGCGCCAAGGCCTTCGCCAAGTACATCAAGGGCATCGAGGTCGCCGCCCGCGCCGGAGGTCCCGACCTGGCCGGCAACCCGGCCCTGGACCTGGCCGTCTCCAAGGCGAAGAAGAACTCCGTCCCCAACGACAACATCGACCGCGCCATCAAGCGCGGTGCCGGCCTGACCGGCGAGGTCGTGGACTACACCGAGATCATGTACGAGGTGCGCGGCCCGTCCGGCTCCGCCCTGATGGTGGAGTGCCTCACGGACAACAAGAACCGCGCCGCCTCCGACGTGCGCGTGGCCGTGACCCGCAACGGCGGCACCCTGGCCGACTCCGGCTCCGTGGCTTTCCTGTTCGCCCGCAAGGGCGTCGTCCGCCTGCCCGCCGAGGGCAACACCGAGGACGGCCTCCTCGAGGCGATCCTCGAAGGCGGTGCGGACGCCGAGGAGGTCCAGCAGGACGGCGACGTGTTCGAGATCGTCTCCGAGGCCTCCGACCTGCGCGCCGTGGCCGAGGCCCTGGACGCCGCCGGCATCGAGTACGAGTCCGACGAGGCCGAGTTCCTGCCGTCGATGAAGGTGGAGCTGGAGGACGCCAAGTCCGCCGCGACCTTCCTGAAGCTCGTGGACGCGCTCGAGGAGCTGGACGACGTGCAGAACGTCTACTCCAACGTGGACATCCCGGAGTCCGTCCTCGCCGAGCTCGACGAGGACTGATCCGACTGGCGGCACGAGTCGGCCACGGCACCCTGCGCGTCCTGGGCGTCGACCCGGGACTGACCCGCTGCGGCATCGCCGTCGTGGAGGTCGACGCACGGCGCCGCGGTCGGCTCGTCCATGTCCGGGTGTCCGGCACGCCGTCCGACGCGCCGCTCCACGAGCGACTGCTGCAGCTGGACCGGGAGGTCACCGAGGTACTCGAGCGGTACGCCCCGCAGCGGGCCGCCGTGGAGCGCATGTTCGCCAACAACAACACGCCCACCGTGCTGGGCACCGCCCAGGCCGCCGGCGTGGCCATCACCGCCGCCGCCCGCTGCGGGCTGGAGGTCGGCCTGCACACCCCGTCCGAGGTGAAGGCGGCCGTCACCGGCCACGGCAACGCGGGCAAGGAGCAGGTCACCGCGATGGTCACCCGCATCCTCGGCCTCGACGCCCCGCCGCGTCCGGCCGACGCCGCCGACGCGATCGCCCTGGCCCTCGCCCATGCCTGGCGCGGCACCGCCCTCGGCCGGGCCTCAGGGCAGACCGGCCTGGCCACCGGCTCCATGACCTCCCGCGGCGGACGGTCCCGGTTCGCGGAGGCCGCCGACTCCGCCGGGCGCCGGCCCGTCGGCGCGGGGACGTCGCTGACCAGGGCACAGCAGCAGTGGCTGGCCGCCGAGCGCTCCGGGGCGGCCACGGGCGCCGCCCGCCGCCGCTGACGCCGCCCTTTCCCGACGACGGCCGCGCACCCGGCGCGGTCCCTCGCCACGGCCTGCGGTCGGGTGCGTCCGGGCGCCGAGCCGTTCGATAGTATGTTCGAACGCCGGCGGTCCGAGGGTGTCCGTCCGGAGAAAGGACCTGTGCCGTGATCGCCTCCCTGACCGGGACCGTCGAGTACGTCGGACTGGACCGTGCCGTCATCGCCTCCGGCGGCGTCGGCCGCCTTGTGTTCGCCACGCCGCAGACCCTGTCCGCCCTGCACGAGGGACGCGAGGCGTGTGTGCACACCCACCTGGTGGTGAAGGAGGACTCGCTCACGCTCTTCGGGTTCGCCGCCCGAGCCGAGCAGGAGGTCTTCGAGATCCTCCTCGGCGCCAACGGCGTCGGCCCGCGCCTGGCCCTGGCCGTGCTGGCGGTGCACCCTCCTGAGGCGGTGCGCCTGGCCGTCGCCCAGGAGGACGAGAAGGCCCTGACCCGGGTGCCCGGCATCGGCCCGAAGCTGGCGAAGAAGATCCTCGTGGAGCTGGCCGGCAAGCTGGCACCGACCGGCGCCGAGACGCCCGCCGAGGCCGGGCAGGACCAGGTCCCTGCGGCCCCGGCGGAGGACTGGCACGCGGACGTCGTCGAGGCGATGGCCGGCCTGGGCTGGTCCGAGAAGGAGGCCCTCAAGCGCGTCGAGGCCACCCTCGCCGCCCACCCCGAGCTCGACGAGGGCCGGGACATGGCCGCCCTGCTCCGCGCCACCCTGCGCGACGTCGGTGCCGCCGCCACCGTCCGGAGCGGCCGATGAACGGCGGCGGAACCGACGCCGGGGACCGGGGCGCGGACCGCGTCGTCGCCGGGGACGCGGGGGAGGACGAGCGCCGCCTCGAGGCCGCGCTGCGTCCGAAGCACCTGGACGAGTTCGTCGGACAGCAGCGCGTCCGCGAGCAGCTGGACCTGATGCTGGGCTCTGCCCGGCTGCGCGACCGCGCCGCGGACCACGTGCTCCTGTCCGGCCCGCCCGGGCTCGGCAAGACCACACTGGCGATGATCGTGGCCGCGGAGATGAACGCCCCGCTGCGCATCTCGTCCGGGCCGGCCATCCAGAACGCCGGCGACCTCGCGGCGATCCTCTCGTCCCTGACCGAAGGGGAGGTGCTGTTCCTGGACGAAGTCCACCGCATGTCCCGTCCGGCCGAGGAGATGCTCTACATGGCCATGGAGGACTTCCGCGTGGACATCGTCGTCGGCAAGGGCGCCGGCGCGACCTCCATTCCGCTGGAGCTGCCGCCGTTCACCCTGGTCGGGGCCACCACGCGCGCCGGCCTGCTGCCCGGCCCGCTCCGCGACCGCTTCGGGTTCACCGGGCACCTCGAGTTCTACTCGACCGAGGAGCTCGAGCTCGTCCTGCGCCGCTCGGCCCTGCTGCTGGACATGGACGTCACCTCCGCCGGCTTCGCCCAGATCGCCTCCCGCTCCCGGGGCACGCCGCGCATCGCCAACCGGCTGCTGCGCCGCGTGCGCGACTGGGCGCTCGTGAAGGGCCTGACGACCGTGGACGCCGAGGCCGCCGGCCGGGCCCTGCACATGTACGACGTGGACGAGCGTGGCCTGGACCGTCTCGACCGCGCCGTCCTGAACGCCCTCTGCACCGTCTTCGACGGGGGACCGGTCGGCCTGTCCACCCTCGCGATGGCCGTCGGCGAGGAGACAGAGACCGTCGAGACGGTCGCGGAGCCGTTCCTCATCCGCGAGGGTCTGGTCGGCCGCACGCCCCGGGGCCGTGTCGCGCTCCCCGGAGCCTGGGAGCACCTCGGGCTGCCGGCCCCGGAGCGGGGCTGAGCGGAGGGGGCCACATGCCCAGGCCAGGCGCCACGGACAGGCGCCTGGCCGTCGTCGGGCATCAGACGCCCTAGACTGGTCTGCACTGTGCGCACCCCCACACCCCGGACGGGTGTGCCTGCGCACGTTCTCATCCCCGACGACGACGGAGAGTGTCTCTCGTGACCACCCTCGCCCTGCCCATCGCAGACATGCCCATCGTGCTCGGCCAGCAGGCCGAGGGCGGCGGCGGAAGCATGTTCCTCCTGCTCATGTTCGGCGTCATGGCGCTGCTGCTCTTCTTCTCCTTCCGCAAGGCCCGCAAGGCCCAGCAGGCGCAGACCAAGATGCGCACGGAGCTGACCCCGGGCGTCGAGGTCATGACCGGCTCCGGCATCTTCGGCCACGTCGTCGACGTGAACCAGGATTCCCAGCGCGTGACCATCGAGGTCGCCCCGGGCACCCAGATGGACGTCCACCTGCAGGCCGTCGCCCAGATCGTGGAGCCGGACTCGGTCGCCTCCTCGGGCACCACGGGCGCCGTCGCCGCGGACGACCAGGACCGGTCCGAGCAGGGCGCCGAGTACGGCGAGCCTCAGGCCCCCGCCGACGAGGACGTGGACCGCCACCGCATCCAGCTCAACGGCGAGGACCAGCCCCGCCGCGACGAGCGCCCCTGACCCATCCGTCCGCGACCCGGCCCCCCTCGACCGGGTCGCTCGATCTGCGGAGATCCTGAACGCCCATGGCATCGAAGACCCCCGCGAGCGCGGCACGTCGCACCCTGACGTGGCTCGGCGCGCTCATCGCCCTCATGGCCGTCGTGCTCGGCATCGGCGTGGCCACGAACCAGGCCAGCTGGGCCCCGCGCCTGGCCCTCGACCTCGAGGGCGGCACCCAGATGGTGCTCGCCCCCGAGACCACCGGCGGCCAGCGCGTCACCGCTGAGCAGCTCGACCAGGCCGTCGAGATCATCCGCGCCCGCGTGGACGGCTCCGGCGTCGCCGAGGCCGAGGTGGCCACCCAAGGCGCCGAGAACGTGGTCGTCGCGATGCCGGGCACCTTGGATGAGCAGACCCGCCGCCTCATCCAGGCTTCCGCGGACTTGGAGTTCCGCGCCGTGCTGCAGCTCGGCGCGCCCGAGCCGGTCGCCGAGGAGCAGCGCACGCCCAAAGAAGACTTTCCGAAGCCTGCGGGCGAGCCGCAGGACGCCTACGACCCGAATTGGCTCACCCCCGAGCTGCTGGACGAGTTCCAGCGGACCGACTGCACCGTGCCTCGCGACCCGGGCGCCGAGCCGCTCGCCACGGACAAGGCCGTGGTGGCCTGCCAGACAGCCACCGACGAGCAGATCGCCGAGGGCACTGGCCGCAGTGCCAAGTACATCGTGGGCCCCCGGCTCATCCCCGGCACCCAGATCGATGACGCCACCAACGGCATGGCGAACACCTCAACCGGCGTCTCCACCAACGAATGGGTCGTGAACCTGACGTTCAAGGGTGAAGGCACGGATACGTTCCGCGAGGTCACCCAGAAGCTCACCCCATATCCGGAGGGCGATCCGCGCAAGCAGTTCGCCGTCATCCTGGACGGCACCGTGCTCTCGGCCCCACAGTCCTTGGGCGTGATCACCAACGGCCGCGCCCAGATCACCGGCCCCGGCTTCAACGAGGTGACCACGGCCGAGCTGGCCGAACAGCTGTCCTACGGCGCCCTGCCCATCAGCTTCACCATCGAGTCCGAGCAGCAGATCTCCGCGACCCTCGGCCAGGACCAGCTGTTCTGGGGCCTGGTGGCCGGCCTGATCGGCCTGCTGCTCGTGGCCGTCTACCAGTTCTTCCAGTACCGCGTGCTGGGCCTGCTGACCTTCGCGTCGATCATCGTCGCGGGGGTCATCACCTGGCTCGCCATCTCCCTGCTGGGCTGGTCGGACAACTACCGCCTGTCCCTGGCGGGCATCGCCGGCCTGATCGTGGCGATCGGCCTCACCGCCGACTCGTTCATCGTGTACTTCGAGCGCATCAAGGACGAGCTGCGCGCCGGCCGGAACATCGAGTCCGCGGTCCGAGAGGGCTGGAAGCGCGCCTCCCGCACCATCTGGGCCTCGAAGGCCGTGAACCTGCTCGCCGCCGCGGTGCTGTACTTCGTGGCCGTCGGCAACGTCCGCGGCTTCGCCTTCACCCTCGGCCTCACCGCGATCGCCGACCTGATCGTCGTCTTCTGGTTCACGCACCCGATGATGGTGCTGCTGTCCCAGACGAAGTTCATCGGCGGCGGCCACCGCATGTCCGGTCTGGACCCCTCGCTGCTCGGCCGCGAGCCGCTGTACAAGGGTGCCGGCCGCGTGCGTGAGTTCAAGACCCCGCCGAGCGATCAGACGGCACAGGGGGCCTCCGGCGGTGCCGAGCGGCGTCGCCGCCGCTCGCGCGGGGAGGCGGCCCGCCGCCCGACCATCGCCGAACGCCGTCGCGCCGAGCGCGAGGCCGCCTCGCCGGCCGCCGGCACCACCACCACGTCCGAGCGCACCCAGGAGGACGGCCAGTGAACCGCTTCGCTCAGTGGGGCAACGCCCTCTACACCGGACACAAGTCCTACCCGTTCGTCCAGCGCTGGAAGACCTGGTTCGCCGCCGCGGCGATCCTGCTCCTGGTCGCCGGCGGCCTGACCCTGATGCGCGGAGGCTTCAACCTCGGCATCGAGTTCCGCGGCGGCTCCGAGTTCGTGGTCTCCTCCGTTCAGAACACGGACGTCGCCGCAGGAGAGCAGGCCGTGCGGGACGTCGCCGCCGACGGCATCGCCACGGTCACGAACATCGCCCCGGGCACCATGCGCGTGCAGACCGAGCGCATGGACGACGCCCAAACCCTGCAGGTCGCCCAGAACCTCCAGGACGCCTACGGCGTGACCGCGGACCACGTGACCTCGAACTTCGTGGGCCCCACCTGGGGTGCCGCCGTCTCGCAGCAGGCCCTGATCGGCCTGGTGATCTTCGTGGTCCTGGTGACCCTGTTCATGGCGCTGTACTTCCGCACCTGGAAGATGTCGCTGGCCGCGGTGATCGGCATGCTCTACGTGGTGGCGCTGACCGCCGGCATCTACGGCGCCACCGGCTTCGAGGTCACCCCGTCCGCCGTCATCGGCTTCCTGACCATCCTGTCCTACGCCCTCTACGACACCGTGGTGGTGTTCGACAAGATCCGCGAGAACACCCAGACGGTCCACGAGGACGCCGACCGGACCTTCGCGGAGAACGTGAACCTCGCCGTGAACCAGACGCTGGTCCGCTCGATCACCACCTCCGTGGTGGGCATCCTGCCGGTGGGCTCCATCCTGTTCATCGGCGCGGGTCTGCTCGGTGCGGGCACCCTCTCCGACATCGCCCTGGCCATCTTCGTCGGCATCATCGTCGGCACCATGGCGACCCTGTTCATCCAGGCACCGCTCTACGCCCTGCTGCGCCGCGGAGACGGGGACGTCACGGATCACGACGGCGCCGTCCTGGCCCGTCGCGAGTCCTCGGGCCGTGCCCCGGAGGGCGCGACCGAGGGCGTCGACGGGACCGAGCCGGCCGCCCGGGCCTGACCTGGGACCACACGGCCGACCGCACGTCCGCCGGACACACGCACATGCCGCACGGCGGCGCGAGCGCGGGGAGGTAGACTCCCCGCTATCGCGCCGCCGTTCGCGTCGAGACGGGACACCCCACGTCCCGGGGAGGAGACACGCAGCCATGACCCCGCCCTCCGTGTCCGACGCCGACGCTCGCCGCCCCGAGAAGTCGCCCCGTCCCCGTGGCCGCATGGCACGCCTCACCGGTCGGCACGCCACCGAGTACTCGCCCATCCTCGAGCCGCTGATGCGCACCCTGCGCACGCGCTCCCCGCGGACGGACTTCAAGGAGGTCATCCGCGCCTACACCGTGGCCGAACGCTGCCACGAGGGCCAGATGCGCCGCTCCGGGGACCCCTACATCACCCACCCGGTGGCCGTGGCGACGATCCTCGCCGAGCTGGGCCTGTCCGGGCCCACGATCTACGCCGCCCTGCTGCACGACACCGTGGAGGACACGGACTACTCGCTCGAGCAGCTGCGCAAGGACTTCGGCGACGAGGTCGCCGTGCTGGTGGACGGCGTGACCAAGCTGGACAAGGTCACCTACGGAGCCGCCGCGCAGGCCGAGACCGTCCGCAAGATGGTCATCGCCATGGCCCAGGACGTGAACGTCCTGCTCATCAAGCTCGCCGACCGGCTCCACAACGCGCGCACCTGGCGCTACGTATCCCCGGCCTCCTCCGCCAAGAAGGCCCAGGAGACCCTGGACATCTACGCGCCGCTGGCCCACCGGCTCGGCATGAACACGGTCAAGTGGGAGCTGGAGGACCTGTCCTTCGCCGCGCTGAAGCCGAAGGTCTACGCGGAGATCGTCCGCCTGGTGGGCGAGCGCAACCCCGAACGCGAGAAGCACATCGAGCGCCTGCGCGAGGAGATCAGCGCCCGGCTGCGGGACAACCGCATCAAGGCCACCGTCACCGGCCGCCCCAAGCACTACTACTCGATCTACCAGAAGATGATCGTGCGCGGGAAGGAGTTCGACGACATCTACGACCTCACCGGCATCCGCGTGCTCGTGGACTCGGTGAAGGACTGCTACGGCGCGCTCGGCGTCCTCCACGCGCAGTGGAGCCCGCTGCCGGGTCGGTTCAAGGACTACATCGCGATGCCGAAGCTCAACATGTACCAGTCCCTGCACACCTCCGTGATGGGACCGGGCGGACGTGCTGTGGAGATCCAGATCCGCACCTTCGACATGCACCGCCAGGCCGAGTACGGCGTGGCCGCGCACTGGATGTACAAGGCCAACGCGGCCGCCGGGACCGCGGGCTCGTCCACGCCGCAGTGGCTGCGCTCGGTGATGGACTGGCAGAAGGACACCCGGGACCCGGACGAGTTCCTGCACTCACTGCGCACGGAGATCGACGCGGACGAGGTCTACGTCTTCACACCCAAGGGAGAGATCCGCTCCCTTCCCGCCGGCGCGACCCCCGTGGACTTCGCCTACTCCGTGCACACCGACGTGGGTCACCGGACCATCGGTGCCCGCGTGAACGGCAAGCTGGTCCCGCTGTCCTCCCAGCTCCAGCACGGCGACACCGTTGAGGTGTTCACCTCCAAGGCCGAGAACGCCGGCCCCAGCCACGACTGGCTCGGCTTCACCGTCTCCCCGCGCGCCAAGTCCAAGATCCGCCACTGGTTCGCCACACAGCGCCGCGACGAGCAGATCGAGCGCGGCAGGCAGTCCCTGACCCGTCAGCTGCGCCGCGAGAACCTGGCTGTCCAGAAGGTCCTCGGCGGCGAGGAGCTTCCCGCCGTGGCGGCCGAGCACGGCCTGAACGACCTGGACGCCCTGTTCGCGCAGATCGCCGACGGCCACCTCTCCGCACAGAACGTGGTGGAGAAGGTCCAGGCGAAGCTGGCCCCACCAGAGGAGTCGCCGACGGCCCCGTCCTCCGAGACCGCGCTGGGGGAGATCGAGCTCGAGGAGATCGTCAAGCGACCCGTGAAGCGTCCGCCGTCCTCCGACGGCGGCGCGACCGGCGTGCTGGTCCAGGGGAACGCGGGGATGATGACGAAGCTGGCACGCTGCTGCAATCCGGTGCCGCCGGACGAGATCTGCGGCTTCGTCACCCGCGGCTCCGGCGTGTCCGTGCACCGCAGCGACTGCAATAACGTGGACACCCTGCTCGAGCAGGAGCCCGAGCGCCGCGTGGACGTCGCCTGGGCCCCCACGCGCAACGCCGTGTACCTGGTGGAGATCCAGGTGGAGGCGCTGGACCGCACCTCGCTGCTCTCGGACGTGACCCGTGTGCTCGCGGAGAACCACGTGAACATCCTGTCCGCGTCCGTGAACACCACGCGGGACCGGGTGGCCATGAGCCGGTTCGTCTTCGAGATGGGCGACCCGATGTACCTCAACCACGTGGTCAACGCGGTCAAGCGGATCGACGGCGTCTTCGACGTGCGCCGCACCTGACGGCTGCGCCGGTCAGGACAGCAGCTCGGCCAGGCGCCGGCGGGCCCGGACGATGCCGGGCCTGCGCCGCGGCGGCGCCAGCCGTTCGACGAGTCCCTCCGCCCCGAACCGGGCGATCAGCCGCGCCGCCGCCCGGCCCTCCTGGGAGCCGTCGGCCAGCAGCAGGTCCTCCACGGTGCGCCCCACCGTGGTCACGCGCACCGGGCCGAGGAGCACGACGTCCGCCTCGGCCGGCGCGGCAGACCCTCCGACGGCGGCCACGTCCGCCTGCGTGAACGTCCACCCGGGCCCGTGGTCCCGTGCCGGCGGAGGCCGGTGGTAATGGGCTACGGCGATATGCAGCGTGCGCGGCAGCGGGCCTCCTGCGTGCAGCCACGCCGCCGTCAGCCCCATGGCCGTCCACCCTGCCGTCAGCAGCGGGCCGGCCACGAGCCAGACCGCGTCCGCGCGCATGCGGGGGTCCACCGGGCGGTCCGCCGGAGCGTAGACCCGGCCCAGCAGGTGGTGCAGGGCCCCGGCCGAGACCAGCGTCTGCAGCTCCGCATCCGCGAACTCCGGCCCGGCCGCCCAGACCTCGGTCGTCACCGTCCGGTCGGTGGGCGGGGCCGGGATCGGGCCGGGCACTGCTGCGGTGAGGGGGACGGGCGCGTCGGCGGCGGAGGATCTCATGGCGTCCATCCTGCGCCAGGTGCGCGCCCGCTGCCGCCGGGGTGTGGACAACGCAGACGGGCGGCCCGGCCGAATGCCGGACCGCCCGTCGGGCGCAGGCCGCGTCGTCCGCGGCGGGACAGGCTCAGGCCAGGTCGGCGGCGGAGGCCTCCAACGCCTTCTTCCACTGCAGGCGGGCGTCGAGCGCCTCCTGGGCCTGGGCGATCTTCTTCTCATCGCCGGCGGCCTTGGCCTCCTCCAGCTCCGCCTCGAGGCCGGCGATGGTCTCCTCCAGCTGGGTCAGCGCGGAGTTCGTGCGGGCCTTGGTCTCCGGGTCGGTGCGGCGCCAGTGCTCGTTCTCGGCCTGCTTGAGGGCGTCCTCCAGCTCGCGGAAGCCGGCCTCCATGCGGCGCACGTCACCGCGCGGCACTCGACCGGCCTCCTCCCAGCGGCCGCGCAGCTCGTTAAGCGCAGCACGGCCGGCCTTGACGTCCGTGAAGGGCAGGAGCTTCCTGCCGTCGGCCAGGATCTGCTCCTTGACCTTGAGGTTGGCGCCGTATTCGCGGTCGATCTCGGCGTTGGCCTCGTTGCGGGCAGTGAAGAACACGTCCTGTGCGGCACGGAAGCGGGCCCAGAGGGCGTCGTCCTCCTTGCGGGAGGCACGCGGTGCGGCCTTCCACTCGCTCATCAGGTCGCGGTACTTGCCGGTGGTCACGCCCCAGTCTGTGGAGGAGGAGAGCTCCTCGGCGCGGGCGATGAGGCGCTCCTTGACCTGCTTCGCCTCCGCGGACCGGGCGTCCAGACGGGAGAAGTGCGCCCGGCGGGTCTTGTCGAACTGGGTGCGGGCGCCCCGGAAGCGCTTCCAGAGGCCGTCCTCGACCGACTTCGACAGGCGCGGGCCGGTCTTCTGGGCGGCCTTCCACTCGTCGAAGAGCTCGGCCATGCGCTTGGAGGCCTTCTTCCACGGCATGCGCTCGGCCGGGGTGGCGGCGAACTCCTCGGCCTCGGCGACGATCGCCTCGCGGGCGGCGAGCTGCTCGGCCTGGGCGGCCTGACGGGCCTCGGCCTCGGCGGCGCGGTAGTCGCCCAGCAAGGTCTCCAGAGCCGCCAGACGGGTGCGCAGCGCGTTGATGTCGCCCACCATCTGGCGCTCCTGCACGGTGGCCTTCATCTGGTTGAGGGCCTTCTGGAGCTCCGAGGACGGTGCGCCGGCGGCGATGCGCTGCTCGAACAGCGCCATCTGTGCGCGGACGTCGTCGTACTTGCGCACGAAGTAGGCCACGGCCTCCTCTGCGGTGGCGTCGGGGACCTGGCCGACGGTGTGCTCCTCCTGGCCGTCCAGCAGCACCACGTGGCCGTCCTCGGTCACGCGGGCGAACTGCGCGGCCGTGGCCGGATCGGTCGGCTCGACGGTCGGGGCCGGGGCGGCGGGCTTGGCTGTCGCCGGGGCGGCTGCGGCTGGGGTGGCCGGCCTGCCCGGCTTCATGGCGGCCGGGGAAGGAGCAGCCGGCTTCGCCTCGGTCTTCTCGACCTCCGGGGCCTTCTCGACCTCCGGGGCCGCGGGCTCAGCCTGGTGCCCGGCCGGTGTCTGCTCGGCCGGCGCCTGCGCGGCGTCGGTGGTCGGCGCGCTCTCGACCTGCGCCTCGGCGGCGTCGGCGGTCGGCTGCTGGTCGTCGGACTTCTGATTCTCAGTGGTCACCGCTGGAACTCTCCCTGGACGGGCCCGTTCGCGCTGACGTGCGCGGGCGGGTCGGGATGGACACGAACAGGGCAAGCCTAGCCGCGAAAGCACGGAAGCGCCCGGCAACCCCGGCCACATGCGTGGGCGAGGCGGTGGACGAACCCGGCGGCCGTCGTCGCGCCCCTGTTCACGGGTGCTCCCGGGCACCCCGCCGGGGGAGGGCCACGTCCCGGACCGCCGCCGCACCGCAGCAGGGCCGCCACCTAGACTGGGCGGGTCAGTCCCGTCCGCGCGACGGCCCGATCCGAGACGAAGGAACCCCATGGCCCGCAAGTCCTCCCTGTCCGGCTTCCCCGAGTGGCTCCCCGCTGAGCGCGTCGTCGAGCAGCATGTGCTGGACACGCTGCGTCGGACCTTCGAGCTGCACGGGTTCGCCGGGATCGAGACCCGCGCGGTGGAGACCCTGGGCCAGCTGCTGCGCAAGGGCGAGGTGGACAAGGAGGTCTACGCCGTCTCCCGCCTCGCCGAGGACCAGGACGTCGCCGAGGGCCGGCGCTCGGCGACGTCCCCGGACGACCCCAAGCGCCTGGCCCTGCACTTCGACCTCACCGTGCCCTTCGCCCGCTACGTGGTGGAGAACGCCGGCCACCTCGCCTTCCCGTTCCGGCGGTACCAGATGCAGAAGGTCTGGCGCGGCGAGCGGCCGCAGGAGGGCCGCGCGCGCGAGTTCACCCAGGCGGACATCGACATCGTCGGCGACGGGCAGCTGTCCCCGCGCTATGACGTGGACGTCGCCCTCGTAATGGCCGAGGCGCTCGGCGGCCTGCCGATCGGCGACTTCCTCATCCGTATCAACAACCGCAAGCTCGCCGAGGGCTTCTACCGCGGCATCGGCCTGACGGACACCGCCGGGGTGCTGCGCAGCATCGACAAGCTCGAGAAGGTCGGCCCCGAGGAGGTCGCCCGCCTGCTGCAGGAGGAGGTCGGGGCCTCCGCCGAGCAGGCCGAGCAGGCCCTGGCCCTGGCCGCCATCCGCACCGAGGACACCTCCTTCGTGGAGCAGGTCCGCGCCCTCGGTGTGCAGGACGACCTGATGGAGGAGGGGCTCACCGAGCTGGCGGAGGTCATCGGCACGATGCACCGCCGCGCCCCGGGCCGGGCCGTCGCCGACCTCTCCATCGCCCGCGGCCTCGACTACTACACCGGCACCGTGTACGAGACGGTCCTGGTGGGCCACGAGCAGCTCGGCTCCATCTGCTCCGGCGGCCGCTACGACGCGCTGGCCTCCAAGGGGAACCGGACCTTCCCGGGTGTCGGCCTGTCCATCGGCGTCACCCGCCTGGTGATGCGCATGCTCTCCCAGGAGATGGCCGTCGCCTCCCGCGCCGTGCCCACCGTGGTCTACGTGGCCCTGACCTCGGACGAGGACTGGTCCGCCGCCCAGGACGTGGCCGGCGTGCTGCGCGAGCGCGGGATCGCCACCGAGGTGGCCGTCTCCGCCGAGAAGTTCGGCAAGCAGATCAAGTACGCGGACCGCCGCGGCATCCCGTTCGTCTGGTTCCTCGGCGCCGGGGAGTCCGGCCACGAGGTCAAGGACATCCGCTCCGGCGAGCAGGTCCCCGCCGACCCGCAGACCTGGATGCCGCCGGCCGAAGACCTCGTCCCGCAGGTGACCGCAGGCTGAGCGGGCCCGTCGGCGCCCGACTGGAGTCTGCGTGGTCCACGTCCGCCTCATGGCCGAGGTGCGTGAAACACGTCGTTGGTTTCATGACACCATTGGTATAGGGTGACGCATGTCACTCTAGATCGTATGACCTACGGTGTGTCGACACTTTGGCCCACCCACCGTATCGACTTGAAGGGATGCGCTTTCGTGATGGCGAAATGGAAGACCCCCACCACTGTGGTGACTGCGGGCCTACTCGTGCTTGGAGCGATCGGTGCCGCCCCTCCAGCAAGTGCGATTCGTCATTGCGCGGGTGCACCGCCCGATTCGCAGGGGTTGTCCGATCAGGTTCTCTCGTTGAGTTCGTTCGATCGAACATCCGAGGACGACCGACACACTCACTTCGACTCCTCGGAGTCGTCGCCGGACTGTGGCGGCGGAGGAGTCAACGGGGCTGGTATACCGGCACGTCTCTTCTCGGCACCTTTGCGGATTGACCTCAGCAAGTTCACGGTCAAGAAATCAGATGGTGGGCTGTACGAAGCTCGAGGTCAGGCCTGGTCTATACATCGTGACACAGCCGGTCATGGAGGTAAGGTATGGAAGCTCAAGGATGCGAGATCACGACCGAGAACCCACGCATCTCTGCGGAGCGACGGGAGAGTATGGGTGGGAGACAAGTATTGGTACCAGCCTCGATGACGACGTCGTCTGATGACGGGGAGAGCTCGCCGTACTCGGAAGGGCTGCCCCCGGCAGAAGAGATCCAGGCCCACCTGGCGGAGCTGGTGAGTCATCAGCCTGGCCTTCCCCTCCACTGGGAGGTGACGGCCGGGCAGGCCCCTGCCGGGGACCCCTGGGTGAGGATCGCTGCGGTGCGCCGGGGTCTGCTCGGCGAGTCGACCGTCGTCGGCGCCTTCCGGATCGACGAGCGGGAGGCGGTCTTCGACGTCACTGCCGAGCGCTCGCCCGAGGGCGCGCTCGTCCACGACGCCCTGGCCCGGGTCGCGGCAGAGCACTTCCCAGCGGCAACGGTCCCCGGGCAGCCCGGCACTCGCTACTCGGTGCGCTGGTGCGGCCCCGATCCCGATGACGCTCCGGCCGGTGAGTACGTGGTGCAGCGCGCCGGCACGGGGGCCGAGACCGCTCGGATACGGTGCCGGCCGCTGACCCCGGGCCGGTCATGGGGGTTCCAGGTCGTCCGGCCCGAATCGACGGCATCGTACTGGTTCGAACTGTCACTCGATCGCGTGGTCGACGAGCGTCTGGGGGAGACGGACTCCACCTTCTGGGCCGTCTACAACGGCATCGACGACGACAGTCGGGTCCTCGCCCACGCCACGATCCCGGAGTCCGGCAGCGTCGTCTGGCACACCCATCCCGCGCTCATGCCGGACGCGGCCTCCGACGCCGGGGAGATGCTGCTCGCCCTCGTCGAGGCGCTCGCGCAGCTGCAGCAGACGACCGGTCCATGGCCTGCGTGGGTGCCGGACACGGCCGTCAGATGAGCAGCCGACGCTGTGCGGGCCCAGGACTCCGTGGCCTTTGCGTCCAGCGCTCAGCGCCCGGTGCTGTAGTCGCCCTTGGCGCGGGCGAAGGAGCGGCCGCCGGCGCCGATCAGGAACACGCCGAGCATCGCCAGCACGGACGTCGGCGGCAGGGTGAACGCCAGCACCAGGCAGAGCACCAGGCCCAGGACGTTCACGGCGCGCGGGACCCGCAGCGGGCGGTCGCCGCTCAGGGTCAGGGCGGAGAGGTTCGTCACGGCGTAGTAGACGAGCACGCCGAAGGAGCTGAAGCCCACCACGGTGAGGATGTCCGTGGCCAGCAGCAGCACGATGACGAAGACCGCCACCACCGTCTGGCCCACCCAAGGGGTCTGCGCCGGGCCGCCGACCGTCGCCAGCGGGCGCGGCAGGTCGCCCTCCCGGGCCATGGCCAGGGCGGTGCGCGAGATGCCGGTGAGCAGGTTCAGCATGGCGCCGACGCAGGCCAGGGCGGCCGCGACGAGGGCGACCCAGCCCCAGCCGGAGCCCAGCGCGGCCTCGAGAGCCGCGCGCGCGGGGGCGGGGGAGAGGGCCAGGCCGGAGCCGCCCAGGGCGCGGAGCAGCCCGGCGGCGAGCAGCACGTACAGCACCACGGTGAAGGAGAGGGCGCCCAGGACGGCGCGCGGGATGGTGCGGCGCGGATCCGATACCTCCTCGCCCATGGTCGCCACGCGGGCGTAGCCGGCGAAGGAGAAGAACAGCAGGCCCGCGGCCATGAGCACGCCCAGCGGGGATGGGTCGCCGAGCACCTCCGCGCCGCTGGCGGACGCGCCCCCGTCCCCGAGAGCCAGGCCGGCCACCACGGTCAGGGCCAGGACCGCCAGCACAGGGATGAGGATCGCCACCGTGACCTGGACGGTGCGGGTCACGCCCAGCACGGCCACCACGGTGAGGAGCACGACGGCGGCGACGCCCACGATCCGGTCGAGGGAGCCGTCGTCGGGGAAGACGTAGAGGCCCACGGTGGCCGCCATGGCGGCCACGGAGGCGGTCTTGCCGGTGACGAACCCCCAGCCTGCCAGGAAGCCCGGCCACGGGCCGAGCTGCTCGCGGCCGTACACGTAGGTCCCGCCGGAGGCCGGATGCACGGTGGCCAGCTGGGCGGTGGACAGGGCGTTGCACGTCGCCACGACGGCCGCGAGGCCCAGCGCCAGGTACAGGGCACCCGCGTGGCCGCCGGTCAGTGCGGCGGCCAGGCCGAGCGTCGTGAAGGCGCCGGCGCCCACCATCGAACCGACGCCGATCACGGTCGCCTGGGGCAGGGTCAGGGTGCGCTGCAGGGTGCCGGACACGGCCGTCCTCTTCCTCGGGTGCGGTCGGTGGAGGGGGTGCCGGTAGACTCTGGGCGGTCACACCCCTGTCCTGCATGACTACCACAGCGGTGTGGCACCCCCATGAACCCGCGACGACGTCCGGCGACCCCGGACGAGGAGGAACCCGTGCTTCGCACCCACACCCTCGGCGAGCTGAATGCCTCGCTCATCGGCCAGACCGTCACCGTCACCGGCTGGGTGGCCCGCCGCCGGGACCACGGCGGCGTGGCCTTCGTGGACCTGCGCGACCGCTCCGGCTTCGCCCAGATCGTCGTCCGCGATGAGGCGGACTTCGACCCGCTGCGCAACGAGTGGGTCCTGAAGGTCACCGGCGTCGTCGAGCGTCGCCCCGAGGGCAACGAGAACCCGAACCTGCCCTCCGGCGAGATCGAGCTGATCGTGGACGAGCTGACGGTGCTCAACCGCGCCGCCGCCCTCCCGTTCCAGGTGGACGAGCACGTGGAGGTCGGCGAGGAGACCCGCCTGCGCCACCGCTACCTGGACCTGCGCCGTCCGCAGCCGGCCAAGATCATGGCCCTGCGCTCCGAGGCCAACCGCATCGCCCGCGAGCTGCTGCACTCCGAGGGGTTCCTCGAGGTCGAGACCCCGACCCTCACCCGCTCCACCCCGGAAGGCGCCCGTGACTTCCTGGTCCCGGCCCGCCTGGCCCCGGGCTCCTGGTACGCCCTGCCGCAGTCCCCGCAGCTGTTCAAGCAGCTGCTGCAGGTGGGCGGCATCGAGAACTACTACCAGCTGGCCCGCTGCTACCGCGACGAGGACTTCCGCGCGGACCGTCAGCCGGAGTTCACCCAGCTGGACATCGAGGCCTCCTTCGTGGAGCAGGACGACATCATCACCCTGGGTGAGAAGATCGTGCAGGCGCTGTGGGCGAAGGTCGGCGTGGACGTCGACCTGCCGATCCGCCGCATGACCTACGACGAGGCCATGACCAAGTACGGCTCGGACAAGCCGGATCTGCGCTTCGGCCTCGAGCTGACCGACCTGACCGAGTACTTCAAGGACACCCCCTTCCGCGTGTTCCAGAACGAGTACGTCGGCGCCGTCGTGATGCCCGGCGGCGCCTCCCAGGCCCGCCGCACCCTGGACGCCTGGCAGGAGTGGGCCAAGCAGCGCGGCGCCAAGGGCCTGGCCTACGTGCTCATCCAGGAGGACGGCACCCTCACCGGCCCGGTCTCCAAGAACATCACCGAGGAGGAGAAGGCCGGCCTGGCCGCCGCCACCGGCGCGAACCCGGGCGACTGCATCTTCTTCGCCGCCGGCAAGCCGAAGGAGTCCCGCGCCCTGCTCGGCGCCGCCCGCGTGGAGATCGGCCGTCGCTGCGGCCTGTTCAAGGACGCCGGCCCGGAGGTTCCGGTGCACGAGGCCGACTGGTCCTTCGTGTGGGTCGTGGACGCCCCGATGTTCGAGCCCGCGGCGGAGGCGGAGGCCTCCGGCGACGTGGCCGTCGGCTCCGGCGCGTGGACCGCCGTGCACCACGCGTTCACCTCGCCGAAGCCCGAGTTCGTGGACACCTTCGACACCGACCCGGGCTCCGCCCTGGCGTACGCCTACGACATCGTCTGCAACGGCAACGAGATCGGCGGCGGCTCCATCCGCATCCACGACCAGGACGTGCAGAAGCGTGTCTTCGAGGTCATGGGGCTGTCCCAGGAGGACGCGGAGGAGAAGTTCGGCTTCCTGCTCGAGGGCTTCAAGTTCGGCGCCCCGCCGCACGGCGGCATCGCGTTCGGCTGGGACCGGGTGGTGGCCCTGCTGGCCGGCACCGACTCGATCCGCGAGGTCATCGCGTTCCCGAAGACCGGCGGCGGATACGACCCGCTGACCGCGGCTCCGGCCCCGATCACCGCGCAGCAGCGCAAGGAGGCCGGCGTGGACGCCAAGCCGGAGGAGAAGAGGGCCGCCGCCGCCGAGCAGAAGGAGGCCGCGAAGGGCGAGGCGAAGGGCGAGGCGAAGCCCTGATCCCGGACCGGGCCTGACGGCTGAGCGGGCCTGGCGGCTGAGCGGATCTGACGGCTGAGCGGGCCCATGGGGGACCCTGCGTGGACGTGGCCGCTCTCAGACGAGGAATCGTCCTGAGGGCGGCCACGACCGTTCACGGTCGGGGTTGTCCACGTCCGCGGCTGTTCCTTCAGCCCCGCCGCGGGCCCTTGAGCTCGTCCGAGTCCACGATCAGCGTGAACGGGCCGGAGTTGGTCAGCGTGACCTCCATCTGGGCGCCGAACACGCCGCGCTCCACGCGCACGCCGGCGGACTCGAGGTCGGCCATGAAGCGCTCGTAGAGCGGCTGCGCCCGGTCGCCCTTGGCCGAGCGGGTCCAGGACGGTCGGCGGCCCCTGCGCACGTTCCCGTAGAGGGTGAACTGGCTGATCACCAGCGCCGGGGCCTCGGCGGTGAGCAGGGACCGCTCGTCCTCGAGCATCCGCAGCCCGGCCACCTTCTGCGCCACCTGCACGGCCTCAGCCTCGGTGTCCTCCACGCTCACGCCCAGCAGGACCACCAGGCCCTCGCCCTCGAACCGACCCACCACCTCTCCGGCGACGGTCACGGACGCGGAATCGGCTCTCTGGCATACGGCTCGCATGGGCACCATGCTCGCACGCCCCGTCACCGGGCGGACCCCGCAGAGGACGCCCGCCCCGCCCTCGGCGAGCCCCGTCACCCGGCGAGCCTCGCATTAGACGCCCGCCCCGCCCTCGGCATGCCCCCGCAGAAGACGCACGCCCCGTCTCCGGCACGTCCCCCAGAGGACGCACGCCCCGACTCCGGCGCGTCCCCCAGAGGACGCACGCCCCGTCTCCGGCGCGTCCCCCAGAAGACGCACGCCCCGTCTCCGGCACGTCCCCCAGAGGACGCACGCCCCGTCTCCGGCGCGTCCCCCAGAGGACGCACGCCCCGTCTCCGGCGCGTCCCCCAGAGGACGCACGCCCCGTCTCCGGCACGTCCCCCCAGAAGAATGCACGACGACGGAGCGCACCTGACAGCGTCAGGTGCGCTCCGTCGTCGGGATGGGTGCGGCGCGGCCGTGCTATGACCGACCGTCTGTGTGCGGTGCGTCGGAATCCGGCCCGTCAGGACCTCGATTCCGACCCGTGGCACACAGCCGACGTCCGCGGCCGGCTCACTTCCGGGTGGGATTCACCTCGTAGACGGTGGTGGAGCCGGAGACCTCGTTGGCCACGATCAGCAGGGCCACACCGGACGGGGACTCGGAGGCGGGGACGAACTCGAGGCCCTCGGCGCCCATGTCGCCGTAGTTCGCCTCGTCGCCCTCCTCTGCGTCCCAGTTGCGCTCGTTGACGTAGTCCACGAAGGTCGCGGCGGTCGGGTCGGTGATGTCGAAGACCATCACGCCGCCGATGCGCTCCAGTCCCAGGAAGGCGTAGGTGCGGCCCTGGACCTTGCCGACCACCACGGACTCCGGCTCCGGACCCTTGTCGTCGGAGCGGCTGTCGAAGGACGGGGTCTCGTCGTTGTTGGCGTTGAACGCCTCGACCGGCAGCTCGCCGGCGGCGATCAGGTCCGCGATGGTCTGCTCCACCAGGCCGGCGGAGTCGAAGAGGCGCTCCCCGTCCGCGGTGTAGACGGAGAAGCCGCGGCCGCCCAGGGTGTGCAGCTGGGCGATGCACTCGCGCTCGGCGTCCCAGCCGAGGTCGGTGAGCACGTTGAGGCGGCCGAGGTTCTCGTTCTTCTGCAGTTCGGCAGCATTCGGGTACTCGGCCTCGCAGAGGGTCAGGTCCTTCACGCGCTCGGTGTCCACGTAGTCGCCCCACTCGCGGGAGTCTCCCTCGTTGGCGGTGAGGATCAGGTCCTGGCCGCGGTGGTGGTAGACGTCGATGCCGTCCGGCATGGGGACCCCGAGCACCGGCCAGTGACGCAGCTCGATGCCGGAGTCCCGGTTGGAGGCGTCGAACTTCCCCTCGGTGGACCAGTCGGTGAGCTGCAGGGCCCAGAAGTCCTTCAGGGAGGCCGACTTCAGGTCCACGGCAGCCACCGCGTTGGCCTCCTGCACGGAGACGTAGGCGGTGCGGCCGGTCGGGTCGATGGTGACGTACTCCGGCTCGAGGTTGCGGGCGATGTACCCGGCGTCCGGCTGGCCGGCCGGGGTCTGCACGTCCGGGCCGAACACGCGGACGCCCTCCGGCAGCTTGGTGCCCTCGTCGAAGGCGCGGAAGTCCACGGTGCGCACCGAGTCCTGGGACAGGCGGGAGAACTGCTGCGCGTTCCTCGGGACGGTGATCACGGAGATCGAGCCCTCCGGGTCCACGGAGAAGTCGTCGGCCGGCTCGCCCTCGTTGGCCACCACGGCGTAGCCGCCGGAGAAGGCCACGGAGTCCGGGAGGGCGCCCACGCGGACGGCGCCGAGCGGGGCCAGAGTGGAGGTCTGGAAGAAGGCGACCCAGCCGAGGTCGGTCTTCTCCGGGGCCTCGACCGAGACGGCCATGATGCCGCCGTGCACGGCCACCGAGTTCACGGTGGAGCCGGCCGGGATCACCGAGCCGTCCGCGGCGGCCACGCCGGCCATCTCGAGGGTGGAGGAGTAGGTCGGGGCGGCGGCGCCGTCCACGTCCAGCACGTCCACGGCGCCGTTCTCCGCGTTGACCACGAAGAGGCGGTCGGTCGAGGCGTCGAAGGCCGGGATCTCGGCGGCCGAGGCGTCGAACACGCCGGTCTCGTGGGTGCCGGCCGGGGACAGCTCCACGGTCTTGCCGGAGGGGTTGGCCTTCTGGCCGTGGCCCTTGCCGTGGTTGCCCGCGTGGTGGCCCTTCTGCGCGGCGGCCGAGTGCGGGGCCGGGGCGGCGGTGGTGGCGGGGGCGAGGACCGCGGCGGACAGGGCCGTGGCGGTCAGGGCGGTCGCGGCCGCGGCGGCGACGGTGCGGTGCAGGGTGCGCATGGGCGGGGAGACTTCCTTCGTCGGTTCGGCCGTCGGGCGCAGCGCAGCGCCCGGGCATCGGCGGGGCCCGTCCACCTGACACGTCCCGGGTGAACCCAAGGTGAGCGCTGTGTGACGCGGTCGGCACGGGAAGCGGAACGGCCGTCGTCGGGACGGCGGCCGTCAGGACGACGGCCGGCCGTCAGGACGACGGCCGGCCGGAACGGGCACCGCCGCCGTTGCCAGGGGCCCCGTCGCGCAGGATCGTCCCCGCCCCTGCGCGGGTGCCGTGCGGCGGCGGATGCGGGCGCCTGCACGGACTGCCGGTGCGCACCGCGCCCCGCCCGTCCACCGTGTCCGGCCGAAGCCCTAGGCTGGTGGGGCCATGAACGACCTCTTCACCTCCGCCCAGGACCCCGACGACGGCGCCTCGCCCTCCGGCGACCGCCGGGCCTCGGGCGTGTCCCGCCAGGCCGAGGCGTCCGTGCGCTCCTCGGCCGCGCCGCTGGCGGTGCGCATGCGTCCGAGGTCGGTGGAGGAGATCCTCGGCCAGGACCACCTGCTCCGCCCCGGTTCCCCGCTGCGCAAGCTCGCCGCCGCCTCGGGCGAGGGCTACACGGGTGCTGCGGGGCCCAGCTCGATCATCCTGTACGGGCCGCCGGGCATCGGCAAGACGACCATCGCGCACGTGATCGCCCGCGGCGAGGGCCGGAGGTTCGTGGAGCTGTCCGCCATCTCCGCCGGTGTGAAGGACGTCCGCCAGGTGATGGACCGCGCCCGTGAGGAGCGCGACCTCTACGGGCGCACCACCGTGCTGTTCCTGGACGAGATCCACCGCTTCACCAAGGCTCAGCAGGACGCGCTGCTGCCGGGCGTGGAGAACCGCTGGGTGGTGCTCGTGGCGGCCACCACGGAGAACCCGAGCTTCTCGGTGATCGCCCCGCTGCTGTCCCGCTCCCTGCTGCTCACCCTGCGTCCACTGGAGGACGCGCACATCGAGGGGCTGCTCGTCCGGGCGGTGGAGGACGAACGCGGCCTGAACGGCGCCGTGGTCCTCTCCGAGGCGGCCCGGGACTACCTCGTGCGCATGGCCGGCGGCGACGCCCGCCGGTCCCTGACCGTCCTGGAGGCCGCCGCCGGCGTCGCCCTGGACCGCGTGGAGCAGGAGGGCCTCGACGAGGACGAGGAGGGCATCACCGTCACCGAGGCCGACGCCGCACAGGCCATGGACCGCGCCGTCCAGCGCTACGACAAGGACGGCGACCAGCACTACGACGTCATCTCCGCGTTCATCAAGTCCATCCGCGGCTCGGACGTGGACGCCGCCATGCACTACCTCGCCCGGATGCTGGAGGCGGGAGAGGACCCGCGGTTCATCGCCCGGCGCCTGATCATCTCCGCCTCCGAGGACGTGGGCATGGCCGACCCCACCGCGCTGCAGACCGCGGTGGCCGCCGCGCAGGCCGTTCAGCTGATCGGCATGCCGGAGGGGCGGATCGTCCTCGGCCAGGCGGTCACCCACCTGGCGACCGCGCCGAAGTCCAACGCCAGCTACAACGCGGTGAACGCCGCCATCGCGGACGTGCGCGCCGGCGGCACCGGCCAGGTCCCGCTGCACCTGCGCGACGCCCACTATCCGGGCGCCGCAGCCCTCGGCCACGGCAAGGGCTACGTGTACTCGCACGACGAGCCGCACGCCGTCGCCCGCCAGCAGTACGCCCCGGACCCGCTCGTGGGGAAGGACTACTACGTCCCCAAGCGGATCGGCCACGAGAAGCGCCTGGCCGAGCAGGTCGCCGCGCTGCGCCGCATCCTCCGCGGCGCCGGCTGAGACACCTGGTAGAGTGGTCCACCGTCTGGCAGGCGTCGCGTCCCAGACGGTCCCCCTCATCCCGCTGAGAACGGGCACAAGTGTGCCCGGCACGGCTGCGTGGGGGAGCGCGGCGCCGTGGTGACGACGGGCCCGCGATGCGCCCCTCAGCCCTCCGACGGATCGACCGGAGGCCAGGTTCCGCACCGTTCTCGACCCCGCACGGCCACGCCGTGCCCGGGCGCTTGACGGCGGCGCGGAGACAAACCCGAACGGCATCGCACGTCAAGGAAAGTGAGGACCACCCATGAGTGGCAACCTGCGCACCCGCCGCACCGTGCGGCACTCCCGCGCCCTGGGCATCGCCCTGACCCCGAAGGCCGAGAAGTACATGGAGCGCCGTCCGTACGGCCCCGGTCAGCACGGCCGCGCCCGTCGCCGGGCGGACTCCGACTACGCGGTGCGCCTGAAGGAGAAGCAGCGCCTGCGCGCCCAGTACAACATCCGCGAGGCCCAGATGCGTCGCTACTTCGAGGAGGCCAAGCGCACCGAGGGCCTGACCGGTGAGAACCTGGTCGAGCTGCTCGAGATGCGCCTGGACGCCCTGGTGCTGCGCGCCGGCTTCGCCCGCACCATCCAGCAGGCCCGCCAGTTCGTCGTGCACCGCCACATCACCGTGAACGGCAAGCGCGTCGACATCCCGTCCTTCCGTGTGAAGGAGGGCCAGGTCATCGAGGTGCACGAGCGCTCCGCCAAGTTCGAGCCCTTCCAGGTCGCCGCCGCCGGCGCCCACCAGCAGGTCCTGCCGGCCACCCCGGGCTACCTGACGGTGGAGATCGACAAGCTGCGCGCCACCCTGTCCCGCCGCCCCAAGCGCTCCGAGGTCCCGGTGACCTGCGAGGAGCAGCTTGTGGTCGAGTACTACGCGCGCTGATCCCGTCCCCGTCAGGCCGCCTCGGCGGCTTCACGACGACGTCACGCGTCTCCGGCAGGCCCGGCCCCTCGTCGAGGGGCCGGGCCTCCGGCGTGTCCGGGCCCGTCCGCTGTGTGCGGAATCTCGGGGCCAGGCCCGGGGATTCTGCGGCGTTCTGCCGCTGACCGGCGGTAAAGTCGTCCAGGACCGTGTCCCAGATCGACGAGCGCCCGTGCAGCGGGGCAGAAGGTGGGCAGCGATGATCAAGCAGGTGCTGATGCTCGGCGCCGGTGCCGCCGCAGGCTGGATCGGCCACATGGCCCTGGGCAGGGGCCGCGACGCCGCGGCCGTCAAGGCCGAGGAGACGCTGCGCACCACCCTCCATCCGTCCACTCTCGGCCGCAACGCCGGGGCCGCCACCGCCACCCTGCTCGCCGAGGGCGTCCGTGGCTTCGCCGCCCAGCTGCGCGAGGAGGTCCCCGCCTGGAGGACCGTCTCCGACCGCCTCGGCACCCAGGGCCGCCAGACCATCAGCGGCGAGACCGTGGACGCCCCGTCCGCCGCGGGCACCGGCGCCCCCGGGCAGGGCGCCGCCGGATCCGCCGCCGCGCAGGGCGCCGCGACCGGGCACGAGACCACCACGACCCCGCAGACCACCTCCGAGGAGCACACCGCATGAAGACCCAGGACATCGCCCAGCGCTGGCTGGACTTCTTCGAGAAGAAGGGCCACACCGTGGTCCCGTCCTCCTCCCTGGTGTCCCCGGACCCGTCCCTGCTGTTCACGGTGGCCGGCATGGTGCCCTTCATCCCCTATTTCCTGGGCGAGCAGACGCCGCCGTACGAGCGCGCCGTGTCCGTCCAGAAGTGCATCCGCACCGCGGACATCGAGGAGGTCGGCAAGACCGTCCGCCACGGGACCTTCTTCCAGATGTGCGGCAACTTCTCCTTCGGCGACTACTTCAAGGAGAAGGCCATCCCGATGGCCTGGGAGCTGCTCACCACCCCGCAGGAGGAGGGCGGCTACGGCCTGGACCCGGACCGTCTGTGGGTGACCGTCTACAACGACGACGACGAGACCGCGCAGATCTGGCAGGACGTGGTGGGGCTGCCGCCCGAGCGCATCCAGCGCATGGGCGAGGAGGACAACTACTGGAACACCGGCCAGCCCGGCCCGGGCGGCCCGTGCTCCGAGATCTACTTCGACCGCGGCCCCGAGTACGGCGTCGAGGGAGGCCCGGCGGCGGACGACACCCGCTACCTGGAGATCTGGAACCTCGTGTTCATGCAGTACCGCCTCTCCGCGGTCCGCTCCAAGGACGACTTCGACATCGCCGGCGAGCTGCAGCACAAGAACATCGACACCGGCCTCGGCCTCGAGCGCCTCGCCATGCTCCTGCAGGGCGTGGAGAACATGTACGAGACGGACCAGGTGCGCCCGGTCCTGGACCGCGCCGCCGAGCTGGCCGGCGTGGAGTACACCTCCACCGAGGACCCGAAGGACCCGCACTACGACGACGACGTGCGCCTGCGCATGATCGCCGACCACGTGCGCTCCTCGCTGATGCTCATCTCGGACGGTGTCACCCCGGGCAACGAGGGCCGCGGCTACGTGCTGCGCCGGCTGATCCGCCGCGTCATCCGCGCCATGCGCCTGATGGGGGTGACGGACCCGGTGCTGCCGGAGCTGCTGCCCGTCTCCCGTGACGCGATGGCCGGCACCTACCCGGTGGTCGCCGAGCAGTGGGACCGCATCCGCCGCGTGGCGTTCAACGAGGAGAAAACCTTCTCCCGCACCATCGCCGCCGGCACTGCGCGCCTGGACGCCGCGGTCTCCACCGCGAAGTCCGAGGGGCACGGTCTGGCCGGCAGGGACGCCTTCGAACTGCACGACACCTACGGCTTCCCGATCGAGCTGACCCTCGAGATGGCCGCTGAGGCCGGCGTCGAGGTGGACGAGGCCGGATTCCGCGCGCTCATGCAACAGCAGCGCGACCGCGCCCGTGCGGACGCCAAGTCCAAGAAGTCCGGCCATGCGAACACCGAGGTGTACCAGCAGCTGCGCGGCCAGGGGCAGACGCACTTCACCGGGTACACCGAGTTCGCCACCGAGTCTGTCATCCGCGGCCTGATCGCGGACGGCGCCTCCGTGCAGTCCGCCTCCGCCGGCCAGGAGCTGGACCTGGTGCTCGACGCCACCCCGTTCTACGCGGAGGCCGGCGGCCAGGCCGCGGACCGCGGCGTCATCACCGGCGACGGCTTCGAGCTGGACGTCCTGGACGTCCAGGCCCCGGTGAAGGGCCTGTCCGTGCATCGCGTCCGCGTCAGGCAGGGCGAGGTCTCCGCCGGGGCCGCCGCCCTCGGATCCATCGACGTGCAGCGCCGCCTGGACGCCGAGAAGGCGCACACCGGCACGCACATCGTGCACGCCGCCCTGCACGAGATCCTCGGCAGGGAGGCCACGCAGTCCGGCTCCTTCAACAAGGAGGGGTACCTGCGCTTCGACTTCCGCTGGTCCGAGGCCGTCTCCCCGATGGCCCGCTCGGAGATCGAGGACCTCGCCAACGTCGCCATCCGGGACAACCACACCGTCCTGACCAAGGAGATGTCCCTGGACGAGGCCAAGGCCATGGGCGCCCTGTCCCTGTTCGGCGAGAAGTACGGCGACCGCGTCCGCGTGGTCGAGATCAACGGCGACTTCTCCCGTGAGCTCTGCGGCGGCACCCATGTGAACCGCACCGCGGAGATCGGCGCCCTGACCCTGCTCGGCGAGCAGTCCGTGGGCTCGGGCAACCGCCGCGTGGAGGCCCTCGTGGGCCTGGACGCGTTCCGACACCTGGCCGCCGAGCGCACCCTCGTCTCGGACCTGTCCGAGATGTTCAAGGCTCCGGCCGACCAGCTCAAGGACCGCATCGGCGCGACCATGGAGAAGCTCAAGGCCGCCGAGCGGCAGATCGCCGAGCTCAAGGCCGCGCAGCTGCAGGCCGAGGCCGGCCGGCTCGTGGCCGAGGCGCAGGAGGTGACCACCGCCGGCGGCACTGCCGTCACGGTGCTCGCCCACCACGCCGGTGCCGTGGACGGCGGCCAGCTGCGCTCGCTCGTGCTGGACCTGCGCACGCGACTGGAGTCCGCCGCCGGCAACGCCGCGGGCACCCCGGTGCTCGTCGCCATGACCGCCGAGGCCAAGGGACGTCCGCTCATCGTGGCCGCCACCAACGAGGCCGCCCGCGCGGCGGGCCTGAAGGCCGGTGCCATGGTCAAGGTCGCCACCGGCGTGCTCGGCGGCGGAGGCGGCGGCAAGGACGACGTCGCCCAGGGCGGCGGTCAGGACGCCGCCAAGGTCGACGAGGCCCTGCGGGCCGTGGCCGAGGCGGTCCGCTCCGCGTGATGACCGAGCAGCAGCCGGACATCGGCACCGACGCCGTGCGCCGCGGGCGCACCCTCGGCGTCGACGTCGGGCGCGCCCGCGTCGGCCTGGCGTCCGCGGACCCAGACGGGCTGATCGCCACCCCGCTGCGCACCCTGCGGCGCGACGCGAAGAAGGGCTCGGACGTGCGGCTGGCCGTGCAGGAGGCCCTCGAGGCGGAGGCGGTGGCCGTCTACGTCGGTCTGCCGCTGAACCTGCAGGGGCAGTGGACCCCGTCCACCGAGGACGCCGTGGCCTACGCGTCCCGGCTCGCCGAGGCCTTGGCCGAGGCCGGCTCGGGCGCCGTCGTCCGCCTCGTGGACGAGCGCATGTCCACAGTGACGGCGCAGCGCGGGCTGCAGGCCTCGGGGCGCTCCGTCAAGGACAGCCGTGAGGTGATCGACCAGGCCGCGGCCGTGGCCATCCTGCAGGCTGCCGTGGACACGCAGCGTCGGACCGGCGCGTGGGCCGGCGACCCCGTCGACGACGTCATCCGGAAGGAGACCCAGTGACCCGCCCCGGAGACGAGACGCCCCCGGAGGCCGACCCGCATCAGGGCCCGTTCGAGAGCCTGCCGTCGAGCGTCCCGGACGACGACCTGGTCGACACCTTTCGCCTGCCGGGCGAGCCGGCTCGCAGCACGGAGGCCGCCCCCGTGCACCCGGACGGTCCCGCGGCGCCGTCTCCGGAAGACCATGCCGCCGGTCAGGCCGGTCAGGACCCTGCCGCGTCCGCCGGCGCCTCCGGCCCTCCCCACGACGGCCGCCCTGCCGGGCAGGGCGTCTCGCCCGGGCCGACGGACGACTCCGACGGCGCCCCTGCCGCCGGCTCCGGCGACCGGCGCACCTCAGGTGCGGGCCGTCGTCGTGACGAGGAGCTGTATGCCCCCGGCGAGGAGCCGCGCGAGGTGGACCCGGACGACGCCGGCTGGTCCCTGCTCGGCGCCCAGGACGACCGCGAGGACGCGCAGGGTGAAACGGAAGAGGACCCCGTGGCCGCCGAACGACGACGCCTCCGCCGGCGGCGCCGGATCCGAGGCATCATCGTCATCGGCGTGCTGGTCCTGGTGATCGGCTCGATCCTCTCCCGTGTCATCGGCGGCCTGCTGCCCGGCGACGCCGCGGACTACCCGCGCACCAGCGGGGACACGGTCACCTTCACCGTGAACGACGGCGAAGGCGCGATCCTCATCGGCCGGCGCCTCGAGGAGGCCGGGATCGTGGCCTCGGCTGAGGCGTTCAGACAAGCCGCCGAGATGTCCCCGGGCAAGCACATCCAGCCGGGCGAGTACGACATGCAGGAGCAGATGACCGCCGAGGACGCGGTGGAGTCGCTCCAGGGCGCCGGCCGCGGGGCCGTCGCCTACGT
The DNA here is from genome assembly GCF_900163825.1 of Micrococcus lylae. NCBI lineage: Bacteria > Bacillati > Actinomycetota > Actinomycetes > Micrococcales > Micrococcaceae > Micrococcus > Micrococcus lylae. The sequence goes on from NZ_FUKP01000007.1 coordinate 50,985, forward strand.
GGCGGTCAACCGGGGCGAGCGCCTGCAGGAGGTCCTCGACTCCCTGGCCGCCGCGACGCCCCACGACCGCGCCGAGTTCGCCGAGGCCGTCTCCGACCCCCAGAAGTACGGGCTGCCCGAGCAAGCGACGACGGTCGAGGGCTACCTGGCCTCGGGCGAGTACCGCCTGCCGCTGAAGGATTCCGCCGAGGACATGGTCCGCGCGCTGATCGACCCGACCTTCGCGGAGCTGGAGAAGATGGGGGTCACGGACCCGGACGAGCAGTTCCGCACCGTCACGATCGCCTCGATCGTGGAGGCCGAGGCGCTCCCGGACGACTACCCCATGGTGGCCGGCATCATCGAGAACCGTCTGAAGCCTGACAACCGCGAGACCGACGGTCTGCTGCAGATCGACGCGACCGTCATCTACGGCCTGGGCGAGCGGCGCCTGCAGTTCTCCTCCGCCGAGCGCCGCGACAAGTCCAACGAGTACAACACCTACGTACACAAGGGCCTGCCCCCGGGACCGATCGGTGCCCCGTCCCTGAAGGCCATCGACGCGGCGGCGAAGCCGAAGGAGAACGACTACTACTACTGGGTCACCGTGGACATCTCCACGGGCGAGACCAAGTTCGCCAAGACCTACGCCGAACACCAGAAGTACCAGGACGAGTACCGGGCCTACTGCCGCGAGAACCCGGACATCTGCTGACCCGCCCGACGCGCCCCGGCCCGCCTCCGACCGACGGGGACAGGACCGCAGGCGCTTGGGGGAGAGGACGCCATGCATCGCCACGCCGCCGTGATCGGCAGACCGATCGACCACTCGCTGTCCCCACAGCTGCACCGTGCCGCCTACGCCCACCTGGGCCTGCCGATCGACTACGGGCGGCAGGACCTGGCGCCGGAGGAGCTCGACGGCTTCCTGGCCGCCTGCCGTGACGGGTACGTCGGCCTGTCCGTGACCATGCCGCACAAGCAGGCCGCGGCCGCCGCCGCGACGAGCCGGTCGGCGCGGGTGCGGCTGCTCGGCGCTGCGAACACGCTGGTGTGGGGGCATCCGGACCACGGGCACCAGGGCCTCGGCGATACCGTGAGGGGGAACGGGAACGGAGCCGCGCACCAGGCCGACGAGGTGGGGCCGTGGGCCCACAACACCGACGTCGAGGGGATCGTGGGCGCCCTGCGCTTCGCCGGCCTGCGCCCGCTGACCGGCGCAGAGACGGTCGGCGTCGTCGGCAACGGCGGCACGGCCTCGGCCGCCGTGCTGGCCGCCTCCGTGCTGAAGGCCGGCCGGATCGACCTGTTCGTCCGCAGCGCCGAGCGTGCCGCGCCGCTGGTGGCGCTGGCGCGGGAGTGCGGGATGCAGGCACAGGTGCGCGGCCTGGACGAGCTGGCCGCGGCCGCGCCGGGCCTGGCCGCCGTGGTGTGCACGCTGCCGCCGAGGGCCGCCGACCCCCTGGCCGAGCAGCTGGCCTCGGCCCATCGTGACGGTCATGTCCCGGCAGCGGCGGACGGGACGGTCCGCGGCGACGCCGCCGGGCTGCCGCCCCTGCTGGACGCGGCCTACGACCCGTGGCCCTCGGCGATCGCCGGCGCCTGGCAGGACGCCGGAGGCGCGGTGGTGTCCGGCGTGGAGATGCTGCTCTACCAGGCAGTCGAGCAGGTGCGCCTGTTCGCCGCGGCAGCGGTGGCCCAGGGAGCCGAGCCTGCCCTGCGCGAACGCGTGGAGCGGGCAGACTGGGCCGAGGTGACGGACGTGATGGCACGGGCCGTCGGCCTGCCGCCGCGCCACTGATCCGGGCGTGCCGAACCGGGAGCCGGAGTCGGCCCTGGCGACGGCCCCGGCCCTGGTGACGGCCCCCGGCCCAGAGGGGACCACATCCTGGACCGGCAAGTTCGGAGAGTGGACATGCGCGGGGCGAGGGGCCGTCGTCGTGGAGCAGGCGTGAGAGACTGCCGGGCATGGTGCGTTGGCTGACCGCGGGTGAATCGCATGGACCCGCCCTGACCGGAATCATCGAAGGGCTGCCCGCAGGCGTCCCCCTGACCACGAAGGACGTCCAGGACGCCCTCGCGCGGCGACGCCTCGGCTATGGGCGCGGCGCACGCATGACGTTCGAGCAGGACGTGGTGACGCTGCTCGGCGGCGTCCGCCACGGCCTCACCCTCGGCTCCCCGGTCGCGATCCAGGTGGGCAACACCGAGTGGCCCAAGTGGGAGAAGGTCATGTCCGCCGACCCGGTGGACGAGTCCGACCTGGAGGGCCTCGCCCGCGCTGCGAAGCTCACCCGCCCGCGCCCCGGCCATGCCGACCTCACCGGCATGCAGAAGTACGGCTTCGACGAGGCCCGTCCGCTGCTCGAGCGAGCGTCGGCCCGCGAGACCGCCGCCCGCGTCGCCCTCGGCACCGCCGCCCGGAGCCTGCTCGCCGAGCTCGGGGTGCGGATCGTGTCCCACACTGCCGCCTTCGGTGGGGTGAGCCTGCCGGCCGACGCCGACGTCCCGCTCCCCGAGGACGAAGCCCGTCTGGACGAGGATCCGGTGCGCTGCACCGACCCGGAGACCTCCGCAGCGATGGTCGCCGAGGTCGACGCGGCCCGCAAGGAGGGCGAGACCCTCGGCGGCGTGGTCGAGGTGCTCGCCTACGGTGCCCCCATCGGCCTCGGCTCCCACGTGCACTGGGACCGCCGCCTCGACGCGCGTCTGGCCGGTGCCCTCATGGGGATCCAGGCCATCAAGGGCGTGGAGGTCGGTGACGGCTTCGACACGGCTGCCCGGCGCGGCAGCGACGCCCACGACGCCATCGTCCGTGGCGCGGACGGCCGGCCCCGCCGCGCCACCGACCGTGCCGGGGGCATCGAGGCCGGCATGTCCACCGGCGAGGTGCTGCGCGTGCGCGCCGCCATGAAGCCGATCGCCACCGTCCCGCGCGCCCTGGGCACCGTGGACGTGGCCACCGGGGAGGACACCACCGCCCACCATCAGCGCTCCGACGTGGCCGCCGTGCCCGCCGCGGGCATCGTCGCCGAGGCCATGGTGGCCCTTGTCCTGGCCGACGCCGTGATGGAGAAGTTCGGCGGTGACTCGCTGCCGGAGACCAGGCGGAACCTCGAGGCCTTCACCGCCTCGCTCACCCCGCTGCCGGAGCCGACCGGCGAGGCGTCCCACACCCCCATGGGGGACCCGCTGCCGTGAGCCCCACCACCCCCGGCGGCCAGGCCTGGCGCCGGACGGTGCAGGCCGTCGAACGCGAGCTCGAGCGGCTCCGCGTGCCCTCGGCCTGGCTCTGGCGCTGGCGGCTGCGGCGGCGGATCGTGCTGGTCGGCCCCATGGGATGCGGCAAGTCCACCGTCGGCCGGGAGCTGGCGCGGCTCGTGGGGTGTGCGCACCTGGACGCGGACGCCGTCTTCACCCAGGCGCACGGGCCCATCCCGGAGTTCTTCGTCGAGCACGGCGAACCCGCCTTCCGCCGTGCCGAGGAGCAGGTCATGGAACACCTGCTCAGCCGCCACCGTCCGTTCGTGCTCTCCTGCGGCGGGGGCGCGGTGCTCAGCGCCGCCACCCGGCGGCGCCTGAAGGAGTCGGACGACCACGTGGTCCACCTGGACGTGGCCCCGTCCGACGCCCTGCGCAGGGTGCGCGGCGGCCATGGCCGTCCGGCGCTCAAGGGCGACCCGAAGGGGAACTGGGAGCGGCTGCGCAACGAGCGCGACCACCTCTACCGCGAGGTCGCGGACGTGACCATCGACACCACGGGCCTGAGCTCCCAGGACGTCGCCTGGCGTATCGTGGAGTCGGTCCGCCGCCGAAACAAGGAGTGACCGACGCCGATGACCGAACGCCCCCAGGAGCACGAGCAGACCCGCGCCGACGCGGTCTCCGCCGACCCGACCGACCCGGTGGGCGCCCCCGACCCGGGGACCGGCGAGGCCACGGTCATCCCCGTCTCCGGAGGCGCCGCAGCCGCTGCCCGCGGAGGCTACGACGTGGTCGTCGGCCGCGGCCTGCTCGGCCGCCTGCCCGCCATGCTGGGCCCCCACGTCCAGCGGGTGCTGATCATCCACCCCCGCGCCCTGCGCGCCACCGGCGACGTGGTCAAGAACGACCTCGAGGCCGCGGGCCTCACCGCCCTCACCGCAGAGATCCCGGACGCCGAGGAGGGCAAGCACCTCCAGGTCGCAGGCTTCTGCTGGACGGTCCTGGGCCAGAACAACTTCACCCGCTCGGACGCGATCGTCTCCGTGGGCGGCGGAGCCGTCTCCGACCTGGCCGGCTTCGTGGCCGCCACCTGGCTGCGCGGTGTGCGCGTGGTGCACATGCCGACCACCCTGCTCGGCATGGTCGACGCCGCCGTGGGAGGCAAGACCGGCATCAACACGGCCGAGGGCAAGAACCTCGTGGGCTCCTTCCACCCGCCGGCCGGCGTGCTCGCGGACCTGGACACCCTGCTGACCCTGCCGGCCAACGAGCTGATCTCCGGCCTCGCCGAGGTGGTCAAGTGCGGCTTCATCGCAGACCCGACCATCCTCGAGCTCATCGAGGCCGACCCGGAGAAGGCGCAGAACCCCCACTCCGCCGTCCTGCGGGAGCTCATCGAGCGTGCGATCGCCGTCAAGGCCCAGATCGTCACCGACGACCTCAAGGAGACCGGCCGCCGCGAGGCCCTCAACTACGGCCACACCCTGGCACACGCCATCGAGCTGGCCGAGCGCTACCAGTGGCGCCACGGGGCCGCCGTGTCCGTGGGCATGGTCTTCGCCGCCGAGCTCGCCCGCTCCCTGGGCCGCATCGACGACGCGACCGCGGACCGCCACTGGTCCGTGCTCCAGTCCCTCGGCCTGCCGGTGTCCTACCGCGGCGACCGCTGGCAGACCCTCCTCGAGGGCATCCAGCGCGACAAGAAGAACCGCGGAGACCGGCTGCGCTTCGTCCTGCTGGACGGCATCGGCCAGCCGTCCACCGTGGATGTCCCGGACGCCTCGCTGCTGTTCGCGGCCTACCAGGAGATCGCCGAGTGATCCCGGGCCTGCCGTAGACTGGCGGGCGCACATCCGACAAGAAACCGTATCCACTCGCGCGTGCGCTCACCGCCGCGCGTCACGACCGTGGGAGAGAGAACGTGGCAAGCACCAGCGACATCAAGAACGGCGCCGTCCTCAAGCTCGAGGGCCAGCTCTGGAACGTCATCGAGTTCCAGCACGTCAAGCCGGGCAAGGGCGGCGCGTTCGTGCGCACCAAGCTGAAGAACATCACCACCGGCAAGACCGTGGACAAGACGTTCAACGCCGGCGCCAAGGTCGAGCTCGCCACCGTGGACCGCTCGGACTACGAGTACCTGTACCAGGACGGCGAGGACTACGTCTTCATGGACGTGAAGACCTACGACCAGATCCCGGTCTCCGAGGCCGTCGTGGGCGACGCCGCCAAGTACCTCCTCGAGAACGCCAAGGTCACCATCGCCATGAACGAGGGCAGCCCGCTGTACCTCGAGATGCCGGCCTCCGTGGTCCTGGAGATCACCTACACCGAGCCGGGCCTGCAGGGCGACCGCTCCAACGCCGGCACCAAGCCCGCCACTGTGGAGACCGGCGCCGAGGTCCAGGTCCCGCTGTTCGTGGAGCAGGGCACCAAGATCAAGGTCGACACCCGCACCGGCGACTACCTGGGCCGCGTCAATGACTGAGTCCGCCTCCTCCGCCAGGCGCGGCGGGACGGCGCGCAGCCGGTCCCGCCTGCGCGCCGTCGAGATCCTCTTCGAGGCGGAGCAGCGCGGCACGACCCCGGACGAGGGCATCCGTGCCCGCGTCGACCACACCGACCTGCGCGTCAACGCGTACGCCCAGCAGGTGATCGACGGCGTGATCACCGAGCAGGAGCGCCTCGACGAGGCCCTGACCTCCTACTCGCGCGGCTGGTCCCTGGACCGCATGCCCGCCGTCGACCGCGTGATCCTGCGCGTCGGGGCATGGGAACTGCTGTTCAACGACGAGGTCCCGGACGGCGTCGCCGTCGCCGAGGCCGTCACCCTCGCCCAGCAGCTGTCCACCGACGAGTCCCCGGAGTTCGTGAACGGCCTCCTCGGCCGGCTCCAGCAGGTCAAGCCGACCCTGCTCGCCTGAGACGCACCCCACACGCCCGAGGGTCCGGAGCCTGTCACAGAGCAGGTCTGCGGGCCCTCGGTGTTGGTAGGGTGGGAACCGCGCGCTACGGCCTGTGGGCCGAGCGGCCCGCACGCCCGGCAGACCGGGCACGATCGCATCCTTTAACGTCCGTCCCGTGAGGCGGGGAAGGAGGCGCCGGCATGGGAGCAGATCCCACCGCACCTCGCTCTGACCGAGCCCGAGCCGCCCGGACCGTGCTGTCCGGAGCGGACATCCAGCGCGTGCTCACGCGCATCGCCCACGAGATCCTGGAGTCCAACCGCGGCGCCCAGGACCTGATCCTGTTGGGCATCCCCAGCCGTGGCGTGCCGCTGGCGCAGCGCCTCGGCGAGATCGTCGCCCGCATCGACCCGTCCTTCGACGCCGCCGCCTCCGTCGGCCAGCTCGACGTGACCCTCTACCGCGACGACCTGCGCCGCTCCACGTCCCGCACCCCTGCACCGACCCGGGTCCCCGACCGTGGCCTGGACGGCGCCGTCGTCGTGCTCGTCGACGACGTGCTGTTCTCCGGCCGCACCGTCCGTGCCGCCCTGGACGCCGTCGCCGACCTGGGCCGTCCCGCGGCCGTGCGCCTGGCCACCCTCGTGGACCGCGGCCACCGCGAGCTGCCCATCCGCGCCGACTTCGTGGGCAAGAACCTCCCGACCTCCACCGCCGAGCGCGTGCACGTGGTCCTGTCCGAGACGGACGGAACGGACGTCGAGGACGCCGTGGTCATCACCGACGCCGAGAAGGAGGCCTGAGCCGTGCGCCACCTGCTCTCCACCGTGGACCTCAGCCACGAGGACGCCCTGGCCATCCTGGACACCGCCGAGGAGATGGCGGCCGTCAACGAGCGCGAGGTCAAGAAGCTTCCGTCCCTGCGCGGCCGCACCGTGGTGAACCTCTTCCTCGAGGACTCCACCCGCACCCGCATCTCCTTCGAGGCCGCCGCCAAACGCCTCTCCGCGGACGTCATCAACTTCTCCGCGAAGGGCTCCTCGGTGTCCAAGGGCGAGTCCCTGAAGGACACCGTGCAGACCCTGGCCGCGATCGGCGCGGACGCGATCGTCATGCGCCACTGGTCCTCCGGCGCCGCCCAGCAGCTCGCCGAGTCCGGCTGGGTGGACGCCGCCGTGGTCAACGCCGGCGACGGCACCCACGCCCATCCGACCCAGGCCCTCCTGGACGCCTTCACCCTGCGCCGCCGCCTCGCCGGCTCGCGCGGGGTGGACTCCACCGGCACGGATCTGACCGGCATGCGCGTGGTGATCGTGGGGGACATCCTCCACTCCCGCGTCGCCCGCTCCAACGTCTGGCTGCTGCACACCCTCGGCGCGGACGTGGTGGTCGCCGCCCCGCCGACCCTGCTTCCGGTGGGTGTGGGCAGCTGGCCCTGCCGTGTCACCTACTCCCTCGACGAGGCCCTCGCCGAGCGGCCGGACGCCGTCATGATGCTGCGCGTCCAGGCGGAGCGCATGGGCGGTGCCTTCTTCCCGTCCGCAGGGGAGTACACCCGCTCCTGGGGTCTGACGGCAGAGCGGTTCGCCCTGCTGGACTCCCGTGGCGGACAGGTGCTGCAGCAGCCCGTGGTGATGCACCCCGGCCCGATGAACCGGGGCCTGGAGATCTGCGACGCCGCCGCGGACTCGCCGCACAACACCGTCCTCGAGCAGGTGGCCAACGGCGTCTCCATCCGCATGGCCGTCCTGCACCTCGTCCTGAACAACGACCCGGAGGCCTGAGCATGACCGCCACCACCACCGACGCCCCCGTCCTGCTGCGCGGCGCCACCCTCCCGAACGGCGGGAGCGCCGATGTGCTCGTCGCCGACGGCCGCGTGGCCGCCGTGGACTCCTGCGCCGCCGACCAGTCCCGGGACGTCGAGACGATCGACTGCGCCGGCCTGGTCCTGCTGCCGGGCCTCGTCGACCTGCACACCCACCTGCGCCAGCCCGGCAAGGAGGACGCGGAGACCGTGGAGACCGGCACCCGCGCCGCCGCCATGGGCGGCTTCACCTCCGTCCACGCCATGGCGAACTCCACCCCGACCGCGGACACCGCCGGCGTGGTGGAACAGGTCTGGCGCCTCGGCCGCGCCTCCGGCTGGTGCGACGTGCACCCGGTCGGCGCCGTCACGGTCGGGCTCGCCGGCCAGTCCCTGGCCGACCTCGGTGCCATGGCGGACTCCCAGGCGAAGGTGCGCATGTTCTCCGACGACGGCATGTGCGTGCACGACGCCGTGCTGATGCGCCGCGCGCTCGAGTACGTGAAGGCCTTCGGCGGCTTCGTGGCACAGCACGCCCAGGAGCCGACGCTCACCGCCGGTGCCCAGATGAACGAGTCCGAGCTCTCCGGCGTCCTCGGCCTGGCCGGCTGGCCCGCCGTCGCCGAGGAGGCGATCATCGCCCGCGACGTGCTGCTCGCCCAGCATGTGGAGTCCCGTCTGCACATCTGCCATGTGTCCACGGCCGGCTCCGTGGAGATCATCCGCTGGGCCAAGGAGCGCGGCATCGACGTCACCGCCGAGGTCACCCCGCACCACCTGCTGCTCACCGAGGAGCTCGTCCGTTCCTACAACCCGGTGTTCAAGGTCAACCCGCCGCTGCGCCGTGACGAGGACGTGCACGCCCTGCGGGCCGCGCTGGCGGACGGCACCATCGACACCGTGGGCACCGACCACGCCCCGCACACCGCCGAGACGAAGCAGTGCGAGTGGACCGTGGCGGCCATGGGCATGACCGGGCTCGAGACCGCCCTGCCCGTGGTGCAGGAGGCCATGGTGGAGACCGGCCTGATGGACTGGGCCGGCGTCGCCCGCGTCATGTCCGCGACCCCGGCGCGCATCGCCGGCCTGGAGGACCAGGGCAACGTGGAGGAGGACGGCACCCCGGTCGTCGGCTCCGTGGCCAACCTGCTCCTCTGGGACCCGGCCGTGCGCTGCGTCGTGGACCCCGCCACGCACACCACCAAGTCCCGCAACAGCCCCTATGAGGGCCGCGAACTGCCCGGCCGCACGGTGCACACCTTCTACCGCGGCCGCCGCGTGGTGGCCGACGGCGTCCTCGCGGAGCCGTTCCGCCACGCCCCGGTGGAGGAGGCCCGGTGAGCCCGACGACCCTCGCGGCCGGCCAGGCCGTGCTGCTGGCCTCGGGCGTGCGCCCCGTGCCGCCGGCCTCCCCGCTCAAGGACTACTCCGAGCACTACGTCTCGATCATCGCCTGGACCCTCGGGGTCATCGTCGTCCTGGTCGGACTGCTCCTGTGGGGGTGGACCGCACGCAAGCGCCGCCAGTCGGGCATCGCCGCTCCGGAAGCCGTGCCCGCCGCACTCTACGAGGTCGAGCCCGCCGCCGGAGCCCAGGGCATGTACGTGGGCACGGTGCTGGGTCAGGACCGCCTCGACCGCGTCGCCGCCCATGACCTCGGCATCCGCTCCGACGCGCGCCTGGAGGTGCACACCCTCGGAGAGCACGCCGGCGCTGTGGTGCTCCGCCCGCGGGTGGAGAACGTGTTCGTGCCCGCCGCCGCGCTCCGCGAGTGCGGCACCACCGGCGGCATGGTCGGCAAGTTCGTCGAACCGGACGGACTGGTCGCCTTCACCTGGGACCTCGGGGGCACCGAGGTCACCACCGCCTTCCGACCCCGCGACCCGCAGGACCGCCACGCCCTGCTGGACGCCCTGCAGACCATCATCGACCGCACCGCCACCACCGGTGCCGCACAGGAGGACGCCCGATGAGCCCCACCACCGACCCCGCGCTGCTCGTGCTCGAGGACGGCACAGTCCATCGCGGCCGCGCCTACGGCGCCCGCGGCGCCACCCTGGGAGAGGCCGTGTTCACCACCGGCATGACCGGTTACCAGGAGACCCTGACCGACCCGTCCTACGCCGGCCAGATCGTGGTGCAGACCGCACCGCACATCGGCAACACCGGCGTCAATGCGCAGGACAGGGAATCCCGCGCGATCTGGGTCGCCGGCTACGTCGTCCGCGACGCCGCCCGCCGCCCCTCGAACTGGCGCTCCGAGCGCTCCCTCGACGAGGAGCTGAAGGCACAGGGCATCGTCGGCATCCAGGACGTGGACACCCGCGCGATCACGCGCACCCTCCGGACCGAGGGCTCCATGAAGGCCGGCGTGTTCTCCGGCGAGCAGGCCGAGCGCCCGGTCGCCGAGCTGCTGGAACAGGTCCGCTCCCAGCCGTCCATGAAGGGCCAGTCCCTCGCCGAGACCGTCTCCGCCGCCGAGGCCTACGTCGTGCCCCCGGCCGAGCACGGCTGGGCCGGCGAGCCGGTCGCCCGCATCGCGGCCCTCGACCTGGGCATGAAGGCGGCCACGCCGCGCCACCTCGCCGCCCGGGGCGTCGAGGTGCACGTGCTGCCGGCCACCGCCGACTTCGCGGCCATCCAGGCCGTGGACCCGGACGGGGTGTTCCTCTCGAACGGTCCGGGTGACCCGGCCACCGCGGACCGCCAGGTTCAGACACTCCGCGAGGTCCTGGATGCCGGCCTGCCGTTCTTCGGCATCTGCTTCGGCAACCAGATCTTCGGCCGCGCCCTGGGCTTCGGCACCTACAAGCTGCCGTTCGGCCACCGCGGCCCGAACCAGCCGGTCATGGTCAAGGAGACCGGCCGCGTCGAGATCACCTCCCAGAACCACGGCTTCGCCGTGGACGCCCCGCGCGGCGAGGCCGTCGAGGCCCCCGAGTCCCGCTACGGCCGCGTGGAGGTCTCCCACTGGTCGCTCAACGACGACGTCGTGGAGGGGCTGCGCCTGCTGGACCGCCCGGCCTTCTCCGTCCAGTTCCACCCCGAGGCCACCGCCGGTCCGCGCGACTCGCTCGGCCTGTTCGACCGCTTCGTCGCCCTGCTCACCGAGCACCGCGACTCCCGTTCCGCCCGCACCGCCGAAGGAGCCTGACCCATGCCCAAGCGCACCGACCTGAACTCCGTCCTGGTCATCGGCTCCGGACCGATCGTCATCGGCCAGGCGGCCGAGTTCGACTACTCCGGCACCCAGGCCATCCGCGTGCTCAAGGAGGAGGGCGTCCGCGTCGTCCTCGTGAACTCGAACCCGGCGACGATCATGACCGACCCGGAGCTGGCCGACGCCACCTACGTCGAGCCGATCACCCCTGAGGTGGTCGCGAAGATCATCGAGAAGGAGCGCCCGGACGCGGTGCTGCCGACCCTCGGCGGGCAGACCGCCCTCAACACGGCCATCGCCCTGGACAAGGACGGCGTGCTGGAGAAGTTCGGCGTCGAGCTCATCGGCGCGAACATCGACGCCATCGAACTGGGAGAGAACCGCGAGAAGTTCAAGGGCGTGGTGGAGCGCTCCGGGGGCGAGTCCGCCCGCTCCGCGATCGTCCACACCATGGGCGAGGCCCTTCAGGCCGTGAAGGAGCTCGGCTACCCGGTGGTGGTCCGCCCGTCCTTCACCATGGGCGGCCTCGGCTCCGGCATGGCCTACGACGAGGCCGACCTGCACCGGATCTGCGGCGCAGGCCTGCAGTACTCGCCGACCTCCGAGGTGCTCCTGGAGGAGTCCATCCTCGGCTGGAAGGAGTACGAGCTCGAGATGATGCGCGACCGCAACGACAACGTCGTGGTGGTCTGCTCCATCGAGAACGTGGACCCGGTGGGCGTGCACACCGGCGACTCCATCACCGTCGCCCCGGCGATGACCCTGACCGACCGCGAATACCAGAGGCTCCGCGACATCGCGATCAACGTGATCCGCGAGGTCGGGGTGGACACCGGCGGCTGCAACATCCAGTTCGCGGTGAACCCGGAGGACGGCCGCGTGGTGGTCATCGAGATGAACCCGCGCGTCTCCCGCTCGTCCGCCCTGGCCTCGAAGGCGACCGGCTTCGCGATCGCCAAGATCGCCACGAAGCTCGCCCTGGGCTACACCATGGACGAGATCCCGAACGACATCACCCGCAAGACCCCGGCCTCCTTCGAACCCGTGCTCGACTACGTGGTGGTGAAGGTTCCGCGCTTCGCGTTCGAGAAGTTCCCGGCCGCGGATCCGACCCTGACCACCACCATGAAGTCGGTGGGCGAGGCCATGGCGATCGGCCGCAACTTCACCGAGGCCCTGCAGAAGGCGCTGCGCTCCCTGGAGCAGAAGGGCACCGAGCTGTCGTTCGATCAGGAGGCGGACCCGCACGCCCTGCTGGCCGCCGCCCGCACCGCGACCACCGAGCGCCTGGCCCAGACCCAGCAGGCCCTCTACGCCGGGGCCACCCTGGAGCAGGCGTTCGAGGCCACCGCGATCGATCCGTGGTTCCTGGACCAGTTCATGCTGATCAACGAGATCGCGGACGAGGTCCGCACGGCCGACCAGCTCACCGCGCAGCTGCTGCACCGCGCCAAGCGCCACGGCTTCTCCGACGCCCAGATCGGTCAGCTGCGGCACATGGACCCGGCCGTGGTCCGCGGCGTCCGCCACGCCCTCGGCGTCCGCCCGGTCTACAAGACCGTGGACACCTGCGCCGCCGAGTTCGAGGCCTTCACCCCGTACCGCTACTCCAGCTATGACCTGGAGACCGAGGTGGAGCCCCACGAGTCCAAGTCCGTGATCATCCTCGGCTCCGGTCCGAACCGGATCGGCCAGGGCATCGAGTTCGACTACTCCTGCGTGCACGCCACCATGGCCCTGCGGGAAGCCGGCTACGAGACCGTCATGGTCAACTGCAACCCGGAGACGGTGTCCACGGACTACGACATCTCGGACCGCCTGTACTTCGAGCCGCTCACCCTCGAGGACGTCCTCGAGGTCATCGCGGCCGAGGAGGCCTCCGGCGGCGTGCTGGGCGTCTTCGTGCAGCTCGGCGGCCAGACCCCGCTGAAGCTGGCCCAGGAGCTCGCGGACGCCGGCGTGCCGATCCTCGGCACCTCGCCGGAGGCGATCGACCTGGCCGAGCACCGCGGCGAGTTCGCCCGCGTGCTGGACAACGCGGGTCTGATCGCCCCGAAGAACGGCACCGCCGTGTCCTTCGAGGACGCCAAGCGCGTGGCCGACGCGATCGGCTACCCGGTCCTGGTGCGCCCGTCCTACGTGCTGGGCGGCCGTGGCATGGAGATCGTGTACACCGAGGAGGCGCTGGCCTCCTACGTGGAGCACGCCACCGAGATCACCCCGGACCAGCCGATGCTGGTGGACCGCTTCCTCGAGGACGCGATCGAGATCGACGTGGACGCCCTCTACGACGGCAGCGAGCTGTACCTCGGCGGCATCATGGAGCACATCGAGGAGGCCGGCATCCACTCCGGCGACTCCGCCTGCGTGCTCCCGCCGGTGACCCTCGGCCCGGACGTGCTGGATCGCGTGCGCACCGCCACGGAGCAGATCGCCGCCGGTGTGGGCGTGCGCGGCCTGATCAACATCCAGTTCGCCCTCGCCTCGGATGTGCTGTACGTGATCGAGGCGAACCCGCGCGCCTCCCGCACCGTGCCGTTCGTCTCCAAGGCGACCGGCGTGCAGCTGGCCAAGGCGGCCGCGCTGATCGGCGTGGGCCGCACCATCGCCGATCTGCGCGCTGCCGGCGTGCTGCCGTCCCGCTACGACGGCGGCACCCTGCCGATCGGCGCGCCGGTGGCGGTCAAGGAGGCCGTGCTGCCGTTCACCCGCTTCCGCACCGCGGAGGGCCGCGTGGTCGACTCGCTGCTGGGCCCGGAGATGCGCTCGACGGGCGAGGTCATGGGCATCGACAAGCACTTCGACACCGCGTTCGCCAAGTCCCAGTCCGCCGCCGGCGGCCCGCTGCCCACCTCGGGGCGCGTGTTCGTGTCGGTCGCGAATCGGGACAAGCGCACCCTCGTGGGCCAGGCCAAGCGCCTCGTCGACCTCGGCTTCCAGGTGGTCTCCACCGGCGGCACCGCCGAGGTGCTGCGGCGCAACGGCATCCCCGCGGAGGTCGTGGCGAAGATCGCCGACGCCGGGCACGAGGACGGCGCGGGCACCGTGCTGGAGCAGCTGCACGCCGGCACCGTCGATCTCGTGCTGAACACGCCCTCCGGCGGCGACGCCCGCACCGACGGCTACGAGATCCGTGCCGCGGCCACCTCGCTCGGCGTGCCGGTGATCACGACCACGGCCGAGTTCGGGGCCTGCCTGCAGGCGATCGAGGCCCAGCGCCAGTTCGAGTGGTCCGTGACCTCCCTGCAGGAGCACGAGGCGCGTCTGCAGGCCGCGCTGGACGATCAGGCCGGGGAGCGCACCGCCACAGAGGCTCGGTCATGACCGCGGAGGCGACCGGGCGCGTCGGCACCGCCGGGCGGGTCCCGTTCGGGGCCCGCCTGGCGGCGGCCATGGAGTCCGTCGGTCCGCTCTGCCTGGGCATCGACCCGCACCCGGGCCTGCTGAAGGACTGGGGGCTCGACGACACGGCGGCCGGCCTCGAGGCGTTCTCCCTGACCGCGTTGGAGGCTGCGGCCGGAGGCGGTTCCCCGCTGGTGGCCGCACTGAAGCCGCAGGTGGCGCTCTACGAGCGCCACGGTTCTGCCGGCATGGCCGCGCTGGAACGGCTGCTCGCCGAGGCCCGGGAGGCCGGGATCCTCACCATTGCGGACGCCAAGCGCGGGGACATCGGCTCGACCATGGCCGGCTATGCCGCCGCCTGGCTCGCCGACGGCTCTGCGCTGGCCGCCGACGCTGTGACCCTGAGCCCGTTCCTGGGCTTCGAGTCGCTGCGTCCGGCCCTGGACCTGGCGGCGGAAACCGGCCGCGGCGTCTTCGTCCTGGCGCTCACCTCGAACCCGGAGGGCGCCTCCGTCCAGCACGTGGGGCACGATGACGGCTCGGCCGCCCCGTCTGCATCCCCCGCCTCGGCGGGCTCCCGGCCCGCAGAGGCCGCGCGGGGGGCCGCAGGCGGCAGCGTGGCGGCCCGGATCGTTGCCGCCGCGGCCGCGGAGAACGCGCTCAGGGCAGGCGGGGACCGTCTGGGCCCGGTCGGCCTGGTGGTCGGCGCGACGGTCGCGGACCGGGCCCGTGAGCTCGGCATCGACCTGTCCGCCGTGCGCGGTGCCCTGCTGGCACCGGGCTACGGGGCGCAGGGCGCGACGGCCGAGGGCATGCGCAGCGGCTTCGCCGACGCGTGGCCTGCCGTGCTGGCGACGAGCTCCCGGGGCATCCTGAGGGCCGGGCCGACCGTCGCCGGGCTGGCGGAGGCACTCCGCACGAACCTGTCTGACCTTCAGGGATGACATGCACAGGCGGCGGTGCGTGACGGTCCGTGTCCCCGGTGATACTTTTTCGCATCGACATCGGTCTGATGTCTGACCTGAACTACAGTGGCTCTCAGGTTCCGCAAGAACCTGCCACAGCCACAGCATCGAGAGAGGTTTTCCATGGCACTGCGCGAACTCAGCGTGGAAGAGCGGGCCGAGGCCAGGCAGAAGGCGCTGCGTGCCCGCCAGCAGCGCGCGGAGCTGAAGAGCGATTTCGCTGCGGGCAGGGTCTGTCTGCAGGAGGTCTTCGTCCGGGCGGACGAGGATCCGGCCGTCGGACGCCTGCGCACGGTCGACCTGATCCAGGCCCTGCCGGGCGTCGGTGAGATCCGGGCCCGGCGAGTGATGGAGGTCTGCGGCATCTCCCCGGTGCGCCGCCTCAGGGGCGTCGGCCGTCGCCAGCGGGAGGCCCTCATCGCCTACATCGGCCGCTGAGCCGGACGCTCCCTCACCGTCGGGGCAGGGGAGCGGCAACCGCGGCGACCGGCCGCAACGCCACGAAGGAGCACACCGTGACCGAGAACCCGTCCATGGGCCCGCCGCCCGCCGTCCCGGGCGCACGGCCGAGCCGCAAGGATCCGCTGACCGGCCCCGGAGTGACCGTGCTGGCCGGCCCCACCGCCGTGGGCAAGGGCACCGTCTCCGCCTACATCCGGGACAACTACCCTCAGGTGTGGCTCTCGGTGTCCGCCACCACCCGTGACGCCCGGCCGGGCGAGGAGGAGGGCGTCCACTACTTCTTCGTCACGGCGGACGAGTTCGACGACCTCGTCGCGCGGGACCAGATGCTCGAGTGGGCGGTGGTCCACGGGGTGCACCGCTACGGCACCCGCCGGGACAGAGTGCAGGAGGCGGTGGACGCCGGCCGGCACGTGCTGCTGGAGATCGACCTCCAGGGCGCACGCCAGGTGCGGGAGGCGATGCCGGAGGCGACCTTCGTGTTCCTGTCCCCGCCGAGCTGGGACGAGCTGGTCAGCCGCCTGACGGGCCGCGGCACGGAGTCGGCGGAGGAACAGCGCCGCCGCCTCGAAACCGCTAGACTGGAGCTCGCCGCCGAGCCGGAGTTCGACGCCGTCGTGGTCAACGACCGCGTCGAGAGCGCCGCCAAGGAGCTGGTCCGCCTGATGGGACTGGACCCGCGCGCCTGAGGGCCCCGCCCTGACAGGACCGCCCCGGCTCGCCCCGAAGACCCCATGCGCCCCGCGCGCATCCACGCCACGCAACGACTGGAGAATCCGTGACCGATCAGTACGCCGGCATCGTCAACCCGCCCCTCGACTCCCTGCTGGAGCGGGTCGACTCCAAGTACGCCCTGGTGCTCTTCGCTGCGAAGCGCGCCCGTCAGATCAACGCCTACTACTCCCAGCTGCACGAGGGCCTGTTCGAGTACGTCGGCCCGCTGGTGGACACCGAGCTGAACGAGAAGCCGCTCTCCATCGCCCTGCGCGAGATCGAGTCGGACCTGCTGGTCTCCCGCGAGGCCACCGAGGAGGCCGCCGCCGTGGACTTCGCCGCCGAGGAGTTCGGTGACTTCACCCTCCCCGGTGAGGAGGACCCGTTCGGCGCCGCCGAGGACCTCGAGACCGCCGAGGAGTCCTCCG
Organism: Micrococcus lylae; assembly: GCF_900163825.1. NCBI lineage: Bacteria > Bacillati > Actinomycetota > Actinomycetes > Micrococcales > Micrococcaceae > Micrococcus > Micrococcus lylae. The sequence goes on from NZ_FUKP01000007.1 coordinate 67,949, forward strand.
AGGACTCCGAGAACGCCTGATCCCATGCGGATCGTCCTCGGCGTCGGCGGTGGGATCGCCGCGTACAAGTCGGCCTCACTGCTGCGCCTCATGACGGAGGCGGGACATGAGGTCACCGTGGTGCCCACCGTCCATGCCGAGGAGTTCGTCGGCCGCGCCACCTGGGAAGCGCTCTCCGGCCACCCGGTGAGCACCGACACCTTCGACGACGTCGACCAGGTCCGTCACGTCCGCCTCGGACGCGAGGCCGAGCTGGTCGTCGTCGCACCGGCCACCGCGGACCTGCTGGCACGCACCGCCGTCGGCATGGCACCGGACCTGCTGGGCAACGTGCTGCTGACCGCCACCTGCCCGGTCCTGGTGGCCCCGGCGATGCACACGGAGATGTGGCTGCACCCGGCCACCCAGGAGAACGTCGCCGTCCTGCGCCGCCGCGGCGTCACCGTGCTGGAACCGGCCGTCGGCCGGCTGACCGGCAAGGACTCCGGCCCCGGTCGCCTGCCCGAGCCGGAGGACATCTGGGCCGCAGCCCAGGCCCTCGCCGCGGACGCCCCCGCCTTCTCCCGCGGCCGTGCCGTCACCCAGGAGGGCGCGACGACGGCACCGGCGTCCGCCATCTCCGTCGCCACGTCGGACCCCACCGTTCCCGACGCCCCAGGGTCCCTGGGCATCCCAGGCGACCGACCGTCGTCGGGACCCCTGAGCGGGCGTCGTGTGGTGATCACCGGCGGCGGCACCCGGGAACCGCTGGACCCGGTGCGCTACCTGGGCAACCGGTCCTCCGGCAAGCAGGCCGTGGCCATCGCCGAGCAGGCCCTCGCCGCCGGTGCCGACGTCACCCTGATCGCCGCCGCCATGACCGCACAGCCACCGGCCGGCGCCGAGCTCGTGGACGTGGAGTCCACGCAGGAGCTGCTCGAGGCCGTGCTGGAGCATGCCCCGGGCGCGGACGTGCTGGTCATGGCCGCCGCCGTGGCGGACTTCCGGCCGGTGGACGTGGCCGAGACCAAGATCAAGAAGGGCGAAGACGACTCCTCGCCGACCCTCGTGCTGGAGCGCACCCCGGACGTGCTGGCCACCGCGGTGGCCGAGCGCGCCGCGGGCGCGGACATGCCGGGGCTGATCGTCGGCTTCGCCGCGGAGACCGGGGACGGCGAGTCCTCCGTGCTCGAGTACGCGCAGGCCAAGCTCGCCCGCAAGGGCTGCGAGATGCTCGTGGTGAACGACGTCGGCGCCGGCAGGGTCTTCGGCAGGGACGAGACCGAGGTGACCGTGCTCTTCGCCGACGGTCGCGAGCCGGTCTCCCGCGCGGGGGACAAGACGGATGCCGCACGGCTCGTCGTGGAGCAGATGACGCTCGCGCTCTAGCGCGTCCTCAGCGGACACTAGAATCGTCCGCATGACCGATTCGACCTCCACCACGTCTGCTCACGCCCCCTACCGCGGAGTCGGCGGCGGCGACCTGCGCCTGTTCACGTCCGAGTCTGTGACCGCCGGTCATCCGGACAAGATCTGCGACCAGATCTCAGACGCCATCCTGGACGCCCTGCTCGCGGCGGACCCGTCCGCCAAGGTCGCCGTGGAGACGCTGACCACCACGGGACTGGTGCAGGTGGCCGGAGAGGTCAACACCAGCGCCTACGTCGAGATCCCGCAGATCGTCCGCAAGACGATCCTGGACATCGGCTACGACTCCTCGGCCAACGGCTTCGACGGCGCCCAGTGCGGAGTCAACATCTCCATCGGCCAGCAGTCCTCGGATATCCACACCGGCGTCATGACCTCGCTTGAGACCCGAGAGTACGGCTCCGCGGACGCCGTGGACGTGCAGGGCGCCGGGGACCAGGGCATCATGTTCGGCTACGCCACCAACGAGACGCCGACGCTCATGCCGATGCCCATCTATCTGGCCCACCGGCTCTCCGCACGGCTGACCGAGGTGCGCACGATGGTGGACTCGCCCATGCCCTACCTGCTGCCGGACGGCAAGACGCAGGTGACCATCGGCTACGACGCGCACCACCGCCCGAAGACCATCGAGGCCGTCGTGGTCTCCACCCAGCACCATGACGTGGTGGACCAGCCGACCCTGCGCCGGGACGTGGAGCAGCACGTGGTGCGTCCGGTCATCGAGGCCGCGGGACTGGACGTCTCTGCGACCCGCATCATCATCAACCCCGGCGGCAAGTTCGTCATCGGCGGTCCCGTCGGCGACGCCGGCCTCACCGGCCGCAAGATCATCGTGGACACCTACGGCGGCATGGCACGCCACGGCGGCGGCGCCTTCTCCGGCAAGGACCCGTCCAAGGTGGACCGCTCCGCCGCCTACGCCATGCGCTGGGTGGCCAAGAACGTGGTGGCCGCAGGCCTGGCGGACCGCGCCGAGTTCCAGGTCGCCTACGCCATCGGATCCGCCCGCCCGGTGGGCCTGTACGTGGACACCTTCGGCACCAACACGGTCCCGGAGGCGACGATCATCGACGCCGTGAACGAGGTCTTCGACCTGCGCCCGCTGGCGATCGTGAACGAGCTGAACCTGCTGCGGCCGATCTACCGCAAGACCGCCACCAACGGCCACTTCGGCCGTGAGGACGCGGACTTCACCTGGGAGCGCCTGGACCGCGTGGACCGGCTGCGCGCCGCCGCCGGCCTCTGACGGGAGCCCGCCATCAGCGAGGCCCTGTTCGCCCTGCCCGACCCTCCGGAGCGCAGCGCGCTGCCGGAGTCCGCCGAGGGCTGGCCGCAGCTGCCGGTGGCGAAGGTGGTGCTGGACTCCGCCGTCCCGCACCTGGACAGGGAGTTCGACTACCTCGTGCCGCCGTCGCTGGACGAGGCGGCCGTGCCCGGATCCAGGGTCACCGTCCGCTTCGGCGGCCGTGACCTCACCGGCTGGCTCATCGAGCGGGTCGAGGAGCCTGCCACCGGAGCCCAGCTCGTGCCGCTGCGCACCGTGGTGACGAAGGTCCCGTCGCTGACCCCACCGGTGCTCGCGCTGGCGAGGGCCGTGGCGGTGCGCCAGGCCGGGGTTCTCTCGGACGTTCTCCGCGTGGCCGTGCCGCCGCGTGTGGCCCAGGTGGAGAAGGAGTTCCTCGCCGAGCCGGAGCTGGATGCGCCGGTGGCGCTCCCACCCGGACCGGAGGGCGAGCGCGAGGACCAGGTCGCGGACCCGTGCGTGGCGAGGGCCGAGGGACCGGCTGCGGAGGAGGCGAAGGCGGCGGTGAGGTGTCCGGCGGAGGCCGGTGCCGACGTCGGGACGCCGGTGCTCTCGCGCCTGGCGGGCGGGCATGCCTTCGTCTCCGCCGTCTGTGCCGGAGACGCCCCACGGGCGGCGGCTGTGCTGCCCTCCCGCGTGGGGGACTGGGACGAGGCGGCGGTGTTCGCGGACCTGGCGAAGACCGTGGCGGCCGCCGGACGCTCCGTGGTGCTGGTGGTGCCGGACCAGCGCGACCTCACCCGGCTGTGCGCGGCGTTGGACGCGACGGTCGGCGAGCACGCCTACGCCCGGCTCACCGCCGAAGACGGCAACACGCCGCGGTATCGGGCGCACCTGCGTCTGCTGACCGGTCGGGCCCGGATCGCGGTGGGCACGCGGTCGGCGATCTGGGCGCCCGTGGAGGGCCTGGGGCTGATCGCGGTGTGGGACGAGGGCGACGACGCCCTGGCCGAGCCGCGTGCTCCCTATCAGCATGTGCGGGAGGTCGCCCTTCAGCGGGCGCGTCAGGAGGGGGCCGGTGTGCTGTTCGCCGGCCTCGGCCGGACCGCCGCCCTGCAGCGGCTCGTGGACGCCGGCTGGGTGCAGCACCTCGCGGTGGACCGCGCCGAGCAGCGTCGGCTGGCCCCGCGCGTGCTCTCCACCGCGGACTCGTGGGAGTCCGCCCGCGACCCGTTCGCCCGGAGGGCACGGCTGCCGCAGGCCGCCTGGCGGGCCGCGCGTGAGGCCCTGGACGGGCGGACCCCGGGCCCGGTGCTGGTGCAGGTCGCCCGGGCCGGCTTCATCCCGGCGCTGGTCTGCCAGCGGTGCCGCATGCCCGCCCGCTGCCGCCACTGCTCCGGGCCGCTGTCCTTCCGCGACCGCGCCGCCGCCCAGACCGGTGAGCTGTCCTGCCGCTGGTGCGGCGTGCGCGAGCGCGGCTTCCGCTGCCCGGAGTGCGGAACCCAGCAGGTGCGCGCAGGCTCCCGCGGCGTGGACCGCACCGCGGACGAGCTGGGCCGGGCCTTCCCCCAGGTGCCGGTGCTCTCGAGCTCCTCGGAGCACATCCTCACCGAGGTCGGGGACGATCCCGCCCTGGTGGTGGCGACCGTCGGGGCCGAGCCGGTGGCCCGCGGCGGCTATGCCGCGGCGCTGCTGCTGGACGGCGACTCCCAGCTCGCGCGTGAGGGCCTCGACGTGCCCGGCCGCGTGCTGTCCCGGTGGCTGGCGGCCGCCGCACTGGTGCGTCCGGCACAGGACGGGGGAGTGGCGGTGGTGACCGCCGACCACCCGGAGACCGTGGGCGCGCTGATCCGCTGGGACCCGGACGGCTTCGCCTCCCATCAGCTGCAGGAGCGGCGCGAACTCCACCTGCCGCCGGCCGGGCGACTGGCGGAGGTGACCGGCGAGGCCGCGGCGGTGGCGGAGTACCTGGAGCTGGTCGAGGAGGCCCGCCGCGAGGAGCTGCCGACCGGTGCGCACGCGCCGGAACCGCTGCCGTGGATCGGGCCGGTGCCCGAGGTCGCCGACGAGGCCCGGCATCGCGCCCTGCTAATCTTCCCGTGGTCCGCCGCCGAGGCCACCGTGCGCGTGCTCCGCAAGGCGAAGTCGGCGGCGTCCACGCGTGCCGAGCAGAAGCCGATCCGGCTCCGGCTCGACCCGGCCGGCATCCTCTGAGCCCGCTGAGGCCCACGCTCTGCACGGAAGCGGGCGACGCGGGAGCGGCCCCAGCGTCCGGCGAGGCGGGAGCCGGAGGAGGGTGCCGTCGTCGTTAGGCTGACGGGCATGCAGACCCACGGAGCCCGCCCGAGCGAGGCGCCCCCGGTGCGCCTGCGCGACCGCCTGCGACCGCCGAGCGCCGGCGACCCGTCCCTGTTCACCGGGGCCGCGGTGCGCGAGCCGGTGCACCACACCGTGCAGGTCACCGACCCGACCAGCGGTGCCGGCCTGCCGGTGGCCGTGTTCGAGTACCTTCCCGAGGGCAGGACGACGGCACGCACCGTCGTGTTCGTGCACGGCTTCCGCGGGGACCACCACGGGCTCGCGCTGCTCGCCGACTGCCTGCCGGGCGATCGGATCCTCGCCGTCGACCTGCCGGGGTTCGGGGCGTCCGCGGCGTTCCCGGCGGCCGAGCACAGTGTGGCCCACCACGCCGGTGCGGTGGCGGAGGCCGTCGATCAGCTTCAGGTGCCGGGGGACGCGGTGCTGCTCGGTCACTCCTATGGGTCGATCGTCGCGGCGCACCTGGCGGGCCAGGACCCGTGCCGGTGGTCCGCCCTGGTGCTGCTCAACCCGATCTCCGAGCCCGCGCTGTCCGCGAACGGCCCTGTGGTGGACCGGCTGACAGCCGGGGTGGCGCAGGGCTACTACGAGGTGGCCGCGAGACTGCCGGAGCGGCTCGGCGACGCGATCCTGCGGGCCCGGCCGATCACCTGGCTCACCACGCTGCTGATGTCCGAGACCGCGGACGTGCGCATCCTCGCCCACACCCACGACCAGCACCTGCGCCACTTCAGCCGGTTCGCCACCCGCGCCTCGCTGGCGCAGGCGTACCGGGCCAGCACCACCGGCTCCGTCGTGGACAGCGCGGACCGGCTCGCCCTGCCGGTGCTGCTCGTGGCGGGCACGGAGGACCCGATGGGCTCGCCCACCTCCCAGCAGGCCCTGGCCGAGCGGATCGGTGCCGTGTCCCCGCGGGTGTCCCTGGCGATGCTGCCGGGCGTCGGGCACCTGCTGCACTACGAGAAGGCGCCGGAGTGCGCCGCGCTGCTCGAGGGGTTCCTGGCCGGCTGAGGCCGCCGGTCCGACGGGGGCCGTCCCCGCTACGCCGGCCCGCCTCGCCTCGCCGCCTCGTCTCACCGCCTCGTCTCACCGCCTCGTCTCACCGACTCGCCGACTGGTGAGGACTCACCGTCTGGAGCGCCGCCAGGTGGGCGGATGAGTGCGTGTCCTCACCAGTTGTCGTCGGGGGGTGGGGACGTCCCCGTTCCACCGGCGGTCGCCTCGGGCCGGGTTGCCCGCATCGGCCCTGCGTGCGACCCTCGATCTCGGCCCGCCGATCCGTGCGGGCCCCGGACGAGGGGTGCCGTACCCGGACAGCGACAAGACGGCCCAGAGGAGCAGACATGTCCTGGATCGTCCTCATCCTCTCCGGTGCGCTCGAAGCCGTCTGGGCCACCGCGCTGAGCAGGTCGGAGGGCTTCACCAGACTGGGCCCGTCGCTCGTCTTCCTCGTCGCGCTGATCGCGTCCATGGGCGGCCTCGCCTTCGCGCTGCGCGAGCTGCCGGTCGGCACCGCCTACGCGATCTGGGTGGGCATCGGCGCCGCGCTCACGGTCGTCTACGCCATGTCCACCGGAGCCGAGCCCGTCTCCACGCTCAAGATCCTCTTCCTGCTGATGATCGTCGGCGGCGTGATCGGACTGAAACTCGCCCACTGAGCCCCTCGGGTGTCTGCCGCCGCCGGCGGGGTCGAGTCCCGTCGAGTCAGGCCCGACGACGGCCGGGCACCTGCCGGGACCGCCTCGCCTCACCGCCTCGTCGACTGGTGAGGACTCACCGTCTGATGCGCCGATACGGGGGCGGATGAGTGCGTGTCCTCACCAGTTGCCGTCGGAGGCAGGGCCGAGACCCGTCGAGTCAGGCCCGACGACGGCCGGGCACCCCGGTCTCGCGTCCGTCGTCGCCGGCGGGCTCAGGCGGGCAGAGTGCATGCGGACCTGAGTGGAGAGGCGAAACCGCTGGCCCGGACGCGTAGGATGGGCAGGCTTGACCCCTGACCCCATCGACGAAGGACCCCACGAGCGTGACCGCATCCAACCCCACTCCGGACACCCCGCAGATCCCGGAGGACGCCGAGTACTCGTTCCGCGAGGTCGAGGCCCGCTGGGCCGGCTACTGGGAGGCCGCGCGCACCTACGCGCCCCTCGAGGACGGACGTGAGCGCCGCACCGTGGTGGACATGTTCCCGTACCCCTCCGGCGACCTGCACATGGGCCACGCCGAGGCGTTCGCCATGGGAGACGTGAAGGCCCGCCACTGGATGCAGCAGGGCTATGACGTGCTCCACCCGATCGGCTGGGACTCCTTCGGCCTGCCCGCCGAGAACGCCGCCATCAAGCGCAACGCACACCCGGCGGAGTGGACCTACGCGAACATCCAGACGCAGAAGAACTCCTTCCAGCGCTACGGCATCGCCGTGGACTGGGATCGCGAGCTGCACACCTCGGACCCGGAGTACTACCGCTGGACCCAGTGGCTGTTCCAGCAGTTCTACAAGCGCGGCCTGGCGTATCGGAAGGACTCGCCGGTCAACTGGTGCCCGCAGGACCAGACCGTGCTCGCCAACGAGCAGGTCGTGGACGGCGCCTGTGAGCGCTGCGGCGCCGAGGTCACCAAGCGCACGCTGAACCAGTGGTACTTCAAGATCACCGAGTACGCGGACGCCCTGCTGGACGACATGGCCCAGCTGGAGGGCCGCTGGCCCGAGCGCGTGCTCGCCATGCAGCGCAACTGGATCGGCCGCTCCACCGGCGCCCACGTGGACTTCCAGGTGGACGCGGACGGCCCGGTCGTCACCGTGTTCACCACCCGCCCGGACACCCTGTTCGGAGCGACCTTCATGGTGGTGGCCGCGGATTCGCAGCTGGCCCTGGACCTCGTCACCGAGGACAGGCGCGCCGAGTTGGAGGCCTACCGCGAGGACCTGAAGAAGGTCTCCGAGATCGAGCGCCAGGCCACGGACCGCACCAAGACCGGTGTGGACCTCGGCCGCACCGCCGTGAACCCGCTGACCGGGCAGTCGCTGCCGATCTGGGCCTCGGACTACGTGCTGGCGGACTACGGCACCGGCGCCATCATGGCCGTGCCCGCGCACGACCAGCGCGACCTCGACTTCGCCCGCGCCATGGACCTGCCGGTCCGCATGGTCGTGGACACCGGCGAGGAGGACCCCGCTGTCTCTGGCGTCGCCACCGCCGGCGAGGGCATCCTGGTCAACTCCGGCGAGCTGGACGGCCTGACGAGCACCGACGCGATCGCCAGGGCCATCGAGATCCTCGAGGCCAAGGGCTCCGGCCGCGGCACCACCAACTACCGCCTGCGCGACTGGCTGCTGTCCCGCCAGCGCTTCTGGGGCACCCCCATCCCCGTGGTGCACTGTGAGGACTGTGGTGAGGTGCTCGTGCCGGAGGAGCAGCTGCCGGTGACCCTGCCGACCGACCTCAAGGGCGAGCAGCTCGCCCCGAAGGGCCAGTCCCCGCTGGCCGCCGCCGACGCCTGGGTCACCGTGGACTGCCCGGACTGCGGGAAGCCGGCCCGCCGCGACTCGGACACTATGGACACGTTCGTGGACTCCTCCTGGTACGTGCTCCGCTACGCCTCCCCGCGGGACGACACCGCCGTGTTCGACGCGCAGGCCGTGGCCGACTGGATGCCGGTGGACCAGTACGTCGGTGGCGTGGAGCACGCGATCCTGCACCTGCTGTACGCGCGCTTCTTCACCAAGGCGCTGCATGACATGGGCCTGGTGCCGTTCACCGAGCCGTTCACGGCGCTGCTGAACCAGGGCCAGGTGCTCAACGGCGGCAAGGCCATGTCCAAGTCCCTGGGCAACGGCGTGGACCTCGGCGAGCAGCTGGACACCTTCGGCGTGGACGCCGTCCGCCTGACCATGGTGTTCGCCTCGCCGCCGGAGGACGACGTGGACTGGGCCGACGTGGCCCCCGCCGCCGCGGGCAGGTTCCTCGCCCGCGCCTGGCGACTGGCGCGCGACGTGCGCGCCGGCGGCGCCCCGGTGGGCGCGGACCTCTCCGCCGCGGAGGCCACCGCGCTGCGCTCGGCCACCCACAAGACCATCGCCGAGTCCTCCAAGCTGCTGGACGAGGGCAAGTTCAACGTGGTCATCGCCAAGACCATGGAGCTGGTCAACGCCACCCGCAAGGAGATCGACAACGGCGCCGGCGCCGGCGATCCGGCCGTCCGCGAGGCCGCCGAGGCCGTCGCCAAGCTGCTCAGCCTGTTCTCCCCGTACACCGCGGAGGACATGTGGGTCATGCTCGGCCACACCCCGTCCGTGGTGCGCTCCGGGTGGCCCGAGGTGGACGAGTCCCTCCTGGTGGAGGACACCGTCACCGCCGTGGTCCAGGTCAAGGGCAAGGTCCGCGACACCCTCGAGGTGCCGGCCGACATCTCCGAGGCCGACCTCGAGGCCGCTGCCCGCGCCTCCGAGAAGGTCCAGCGGTTCATCGGTGACGCCGAGATCGTCAAGGTGATCGTCCGCGCCCCGAAGCTGGTCAACCTCGTCATCCGCTGATGGAGGCCGGCCGAGGAGAGGAGCCGCGGTGACGTCCGTGCTGCAGTGGCAACAGGACTACCAGGCGCGTGTGCGTGCCCGCCGGTCCCGGCTGGCCGGGCGGGTGCGCTACGGCCTGAAGCCGCCGCGCCGCGACCGCACGGCGATCGTCACCGACTCCTCGGCCGCCATCCCGTCGTCGGTGCTGGAGCACCCGCTGGCCGCGGGGCTGCGTCAGATCCCCATGCCCGTCATGGTGGGGGAGCAGATCTATACGGAGGGCTCGGAGGAGCTGCACCAGGAGCTGCCGTTCGCCCTGGCCGCCAACCTGCCGGTGCGGACCTCCCGCCCGTCCCCGGGCAGGTTCGAGGAGACCTACCGCGAGCTCGAGGCCGCCGGGTACGCGCGGATCGTCTCGGTGCACATCTCCGGCGGCCTGTCCGGGACGGTCGAGGCCGCGAAGATGGCCGCGACGCGTGTGTCGATACCCGTCGAGGTGGTGGACTCCCGGTCCGCAGGCATGGCCCTGGGCTTCATGGTCATGGAGGCTGCCGTCCGGGCCGGCTTCGGGCTGCCGGTCGAGGGGATCGTCGAGTACCTGCAGGGCGCCGGCGAGCAGTCCCTGGTGATGTTCACCGTGCCGAACCTCGAGCAGCTGCGCCGCGGCGGCCGGATCAGCGCGCTGAAGGGCCTGATCGGTTCGATGTTCCAGGTCAAGCCCGTTCTGGCGCTGCGCGACGGGACGATCTGCCTGGTGGAGCGGACCCGATCCTTGGACGCCGCCGTGGACCGCATCGCCGCCGCCGCACAGGCCAAGGCCGAGGCGGAGCCCTGCGGGATCGCCGTCCACGGCTACGGCAATCGGCCTGCCGCGGAGGCACTGGCCGCACGCCTGCAGCCGTTCTCGCAGACCCCGATCCCCGTGGTGGACTTCCCGGCTGTGCTCGCCGCCCACCTCGGCCTCGGCGGCCTCGGCGTGATCGCCACCCCGTTGCTTGAGGGGGACGACGCGGCGGACGTCGGCGGCTCCGGGGCCGGCGGTGCGGGCGCTGTCGACGCCAGTGCCGAGGGCGCGTCGGTCGCGACGAGGGAGGACACGCCCAAGGAGCCGTCCGTTCCTGCACAGGCGACCGACCCGGCCGAACCATCCACAGACGAGGCCTGAGCCCGGCAGAGGGGCAGTCCGGGAGGGCACCGTGGACGCATGAGTCCACAGCCGCAGCAGTCCGCACCCGCATCCGAGCAGGGCCTGATTCCCGACGACGGGCCCTCGCCTTCCCCGGATCCCTCACCCGGCGCTGTGCGCACCGGGTTCGTCGACGACCCCGTGGCGGCCTCGGCCTGGGAGGAGGAACCGCCGCGGGTCCCCGTGTTCCGCTGGCGTCTGGTCGGCAGCGCGGTGATGGTGCTGGTGGTGGCGGTGGCCGCGTGGTGGGCGGTGACCTGGCTGATGCGTCCGTCTGCGCCGGAGCCGGTTCCGGTGGACACGCAGGCGCGGCATGGCGTCGGGGCCGAGGGCCATGCCGGGGACGGAAGGACCGGTGACCGCGACGGGCCCGGTGGAGGTGAGGATCCGTCGTCGGCAGGCGCAGGCGGTGAGGCCGAGGGCGCCGCAGCAGGCGGCGACCGAGCCACGGGGGAGCAGCCGAGAAAGGCCGCAGACGGCGAGGGGGAGACGACCGACAAGGACGGTGGGCGCCAGAGCCGGGTGCGGGTGCACGTGATCGGCGAGGTGCGGTCGCCGGGGATGGTGACCGTGCCTGCCGATGCACGGACCGCCGATGCCATCGCCGCCGCGGGCGGGACCACGCCTGCCGCACAGGCCGAGCGGATCAACCTGGCGGCTCCGCTTCTCGACGGGCAGCAGGTGCTCGTGCCGTCAGAGCAGACGTCCGAGGAACAGCTCGAATCCGTGCAGGCCCAGGCGCATGCGGTGGCCGGTGAGGTGGACTCGAACGCCCGCGACGCCGCGGTGGTGGGCGGTGCCGACGGTGAGGCGGGAGCCGGTGCTGCCGCGGACGGGGCCACGGGCCCGGGACCAGAGGCGCAGCACGGCGGTGCGGGTGAGGGGGCGGTTGACCTGAACACCGCGGACAGCAGTGCGCTGCAGACACTGCCCGGGGTCGGGCCGGCCACGGCGGAGAAGATCATCGCGCACCGGGAGCAGGTGGGGGATTTCCAGTCCCTGACGGACCTGGACGCGGTCTCCGGCATCGGCCCGGCGACGCTCGAGCGGCTCGCGCCGCTGGTGACCTGGTGAGCAGCGCGTGAATCGGCGACTGCCCGCCGCGATCGACGCCCGCTGGGCGCCGGCCCTGGTGACGGCGTTGGCGGTCGGGAATCTGGCGCCGCAGTGGACGTCGACGGGGACCACGCTGGTCTCGGTCGGGCTGGTCGCGGTCGCGATCGCCGCAGCGGTGACGGCGGTCGGGCTGAGGGGTCGTGCGAGGACTGCCGTGCCGCCGGCGACGCCGCAGGAGCGTGGGGCGGCTGCGACGCCGCAGGAGCGTGGGGCGGCTGCGGCGGCGCGGACGGCGGCCGGGGCCCTCGCGGTGGCGGCGGCCGTCGGAGCGCTGGTCTCGCAGTCGGTGGCGCTGCGCGTGGGAGAGGAGGAGCGCATCGGCTGGGCGCAGACCCTGCAGGCCGAGCAGCCCGTGCGCGTGGCCCTGCAGATCAGCACAGACCCGCGGGAGCTCGCCTCCGCCTACGGTGCCCGGCGTGCTGCGGTCACCGTGGACGTCACCGCCTTCGGACCGGACCAGCAGGGCATGGCGGAGACCGCCTCCGCCGTGCTCACCGGGCCAGAGGGCTGGCTGGAGGCCGCACCGGGGGAGTCCGTCTGCGCGGTGGTCGAGCCGCGGCGTGAGGACGGCACCGTGTTCCTGCGCGCCACCGCCGACCCCCGCCCGGCTCCCTGTGTCCGTGAGAACCCCGACGGCGAGCGCCCCGGCTCCCGCCCGGCCGCCCACGGCGGGGACGGCGTCGTGTCGCCTGACGCCGGCGGCGGCCGAGAGCGCCTGCGTGCCGCCTTCCGGGACCAGGCCGACGGCACCCTCGGCACCGCCGGCGAGCTGATCCCCGGCCTCGTCCTGGGTGACCGCAGCGCCCAGAGCCCGGAGACCGACCAGGCGATGAAGGACGCCGGGCTGAGTCACCTGAGCGCCGTCTCCGGTGCGAACTGTGCTCTTCTGGCGGGCGCCGTCACCGGCCTGCTCCGCCTGCTGCGCGTGAACCGGACGGCCGTGTTCGCCGCGGTCATCGCAACGCTGGTCGTGTTCGTGGTGATCGTCGGGCCCGAGCCGTCGGTGCTGCGCGCGGCGGTCATGGGCGGGCTCGGGGCCCTGGCGCTGTTCGGCGGGCGCTCACGTCATGCGTTCACGCTGCTCTGCCTGGCTGGGACGGCGGTGGTCGTCGCCGTGCCGGGGCTGGCGACCGAGCCGGCGCTCCAGCTGTCCGTCGCGGCCACGGCCGGCATCATCCTCGGCGCGCGGCCGGCGGAGGCACACCTCTACCGCTTCTTCGGCCATGTCCTGCCGGGCTGGGCCGCCCGCTGGCTCTCGGTCACCCTCGCCGTCACCACCTGTGCCCACCTGGCGTGTCAGCCGATCCTGCTCGCCATGACCGGCACCGTCTCCGCCTACGCGATCCCGGCGAACATGCTTGCCGCACCGGCCGTGGCTCCGATCACCGTGCTCGGCACCGCGGCCGCAGGGCTCGTCCTGGCGCTGCCGCCCGTCTCGGCGGCCATCGTCTGGGTGATCCAGCTCCCGGCCGCCTACATCGGTCTGGTCGCCCACGTCTGTGCCGGGCTGCCCGGCGCGCTCAGGCCCTGGCCCGAGGGCGGTCTCGGCCTCGTCCTCGCAGTCCTCACCGTGGCCGCGACCGCCGCCCTGTACGCCGTCCTGCTCCTGACCGAACGACGGCGGCACGCCCCCGTGCGCCGGCAAGGCCTCTCCGCTCCCCGGCGGGGTGGGAGGCTGACCGTGTCCGGTGTGCTCGTCGCCGTGCTCATCGCCTCGGGGGCCGGCGGCTACTCCGCCGTGGTCCTGCCCGCCCCCGCCGGTCAGGCTCCCGCAGACTGGGCGGTGGCGTTCTGCGATGTGGGCCAGGGCGACATGGCCGTGCTGCGCAGCGGCCCCGAACGTGCCGTGGTGGTGGACGTCGGTCCCGAGCCGGAGCCGGCGGCAGCCTGCCTGGAGGCGCTCGGCATCGCGCGGGTGGACGCCGTGCTCCTCACCCACCTGCACGCCGACCACACCGGGGGACTGGACGCCGCCATCGCCCTGGGAGCACCCGCCCTGCGCCATGCCACCCGCGGCGAGGGCGTGCGGGGCCTCGGGCTGCCCGCCGCGGCCGGTGAGGAGGCAGGCACCGATCCGCCGCCGGGCTCCCGCCGCCTGCGCACCGGAGACCGGGAGAGCTCCGGAGACGTGACCTGGCAGGTGCTGCTCGCAGATGAGGACGCCGCCACGGAGAACGACGCCTCCGCCCAGATCCTCGCCACCGTGCAGACCGGCCGCGGTCCGCTGCGCGTCTTCTTCACCGGGGACATCGAGCAGGATGCCGCCGATGCCTGGATCGCCGGACGCCATGAGGATGCCGCGGCGCCGCCGGCGCACGCGCACCTGTACTCCGTCGCCCACCACGGCGCCCGCAACGGCGGGGCCGCCCTGCCCCGGGCCGTCGATGCCGACGCCTACGTGGTCTCCGCCGGACGGGACAACCCCTACGGCCACCCGCACCCGCAGACCCTGCAGGTCCTGGCCCCGCTGGGAGCGGTGCTGCGCACGGACGAGGCGGGGACCGTCGTCGTGAGCCTCGAGGCGGGCACCGCGCAGGACCTGGAGCACCCCGCCGACGACGGGACGAGCCCGGCGGGGGCGCAGACCACGGCGCGGCTGCGCTTCCACGCGCTGAGCACAGGGCCGGAGGGCGGGGGCCGATGACCCGTAGGATGGACCGCATGGCCGCAGCCCGCTCCTCCCGCACCGCCCGGTCTCGCGCCGCCGCGAACCCGCTGGCCTGGCGACAGGCCCGGCCCGGGCCGCTGATGCTGCTCAAGGGCCCCGAGGACTACGCCGCCCGCTGGGTCACCGACCAGGTGGTGAAGGGGCTCAAGCAGCGCCACGAGGCCATCGAGACCCACCGCTTCCGCGCCGCCGAGTACCAGCCGGGCCAGCTGGCCATGGCCGCGAGCCCCTCCCTGTTCGCCGAGCCCACGCTGATCATCGCCGAAGGCCTGGAGTCCATGAACGACGCGTTCCTCACGGACGCCCTGGACCTGGTGACCTCCGGCCCGCCGGCCGACGACGTCACCGTGGTCCTCCGCCACACCGGCGGCAACCGCGGCAAGAAGCTGCTGGACGCCGTCGCGACGGTGGGCACCGTGGTGGAGTGTGCGGCGCTGAAGAAGGACGAGGACAAGATCGCCTTCGTCTACGCCGAGTTCAAGGACCACCGGCGCCGCATCGACGAGGAGGCCGCTCGCGCGCTCGTGCAGGCCACCGGTGCCTCGCTCACCGACCTGGCCTCCGCCTGCCACCAGCTGCTCGCGGACACCGAGGGCGCGGTGACCAGGCAGGTGGTGGACCAGTACTACGGCGGCCGCGTGGAGGCCACCAGCTTCGCCGTGGCCGATGCCGCGCTGGAGGGGCAGGCCGCCCGCGCCGTCGCGCTGACCAGGCACGCCCTGGCCACGGGCGTCCACCCGGTGATGCTGACCACGGCGCTGGCCATGAAGGCCCGTCAGGTCGCCCGCGTCATCGACTCCCGGGACGCCCCCAACGAGCTCGCCGCCGCTCTTGGTGTGGCCCCGTTCCAGATGAAGTTCATCCAGCAGGCCGCCCGCCACTGGAGCCCCGCCGGGATCGCGCACGCGATGGAGTGGATCGCCCAGGCCGATGCCGAGGTCAAGGGCGGCTCCCGCAACCCGGACTTCGCCGTCGAGCGCGCGGTGATCCGCGTCTCCACCGGCACCCGCCGCTGAGCCGGCCGGCGCAGCCCCCCCAGTTCTGCATCGTGGGGATACAACACGGTGGTGAGATCGCGTCAGGAGGCCGTGTTGAGCCCTCACTTGAGAGGGGCGCCCTCACTTGAGGGGGGCAGAGAGTTTGCTGCAGTGCAGGCTGGGCTCCCCGGTACCTCACCCTCCAGAGCTGGTCTCTCCGGAACCCCCACCCTGCCGGAGGCAGGTGGCGGCGTCGTCGAGATGACGGAGCCGGATGACTGGGCCACAGACACGAAGGCCCCGTCACCGACCGGTGACGGGGCCTTCGTGTGAAGCTTCAGCAGCTCAGGCGTCCATGCCGTTCACGCGTGCGGCGATGCCGGACTTGCGGTTCGCGGCCTGGTTCTTGTGGATGATGCCCTTGGACGCGGCCTTGTCCAGCTTGCGGGAGGCGACCTTGAGCGCCTCCCCGGCGGCGGCCTTGTCACCGGCGGCGACGGCCTGGTCCACAGAGCGGACCGCCGACTTCAGTGCAGACTTCACCGCAACGTTGCGCTGGCGGGCCTTCTCGTTGGTGAGAATGCGCTTCTTCTGAGACTTGATGTTAGCCAAATCAGGTCCTTCATGTTGTCGGTGCCGGCTCGTGGCCGCACCGTCTGTACAGGGGTCGTAGAGGGCATCTCGGGTGCGGCGACTGAGCGGCGTGGGGAGTGCCTTGGTTCTCCGCCCCGAGGGTGTCCGTCGACCGACCGGACACAATGACCACCACCTTACCAGCCAATGGACATCGGGCGGAACCGGGCCGGCTGCGTGTCACAGATTCCTGCGTGTCCCCTCACGCCTTCCGACGACGGCACCCGCCGACGACGGCACTCGCCGCCGGCATGCTCACCGGGCCTCGTCCGGTCAGACAGATCAGCGGCTCCAGCCCCGGCGGTCGGCCAGCGCCTGTGCGACGGCGTCGAACCGTGAGCGGTCCAGCACGCCGCCCTCGCGGCGGACGTCCTGCGGATCCACGCGGACGATGCGGTCCAGCTTGGCCTCGGACGGGCGGCCCTTCGAGTCCCACGCGCCCGAGCCGATGTCCACGTAGTCCGGGTCGGAGACGTGATCGTTGTTGCGGTCCTTGGAGGTGAGCATCAGGCCGAGGAGGTGGCCGTCGTCGTGGCCCACGATCAGGACGGGGCGGTCCTTGCCGCGGCCGTCCAGCTCCTCGAACGGGACCCAGGTCCACACGACTTCCCCGGGGCCTGCCTGCGGGCCGGGGACCGGCGCGTACTCCACGCGGGTGCGCCCGGTGAAGTCGCCCGGGTAGCGGGACACGCGCTGCTGATCGGTCTGCGCGCCGGTGCCGCGTTGACTCTGCGTGCCGGCGCCGCGCCGACGGGGAGCGGGGGCCGTCCCGCGTGGGTCCGGGCCCTGCCGGCGTCCGCCGTCGGCTCGCCGGCGCTGCTGGACGGTGCGGTAGATCCGGCGGGCGAGGGTGACGGCTCGCATGAGGTCGATTCCCATGGAAGCGAGCCTACCGACTCCGCACATGGAAGAATGGGCGGTTGATCCTGGTTCCGCTCGTGAAGGAAGTGCCCTGTGTCGCCTCTGGCGTCTAACCCGCCCGTGCCCTCGCGTACCGATCCCTCGGTGATCCGCAACTTCTGCATCATCGCGCACATCGACCACGGCAAGTCCACCCTGGCCGACCGCATGCTGCAGTGCACCGGTGTGGTCCAGCCGCGCGACATGAAGGCGCAGTACCTGGACCGCATGGACATCGAGCGGGAGCGCGGCATCACCATCAAGTCACAGGCCGTGCGCATGCCGTGGGAGGTCGACGGCGTCGACTACGCCCTGAACATGATCGACACGCCCGGCCACGTGGACTTCAGCTACGAGGTGTCCCGCTCCCTGGCCTCCTGCGAGGGGGCGATCCTGCTGGTGGACGCCGCCCAGGGCATCGAGGCGCAGACCCTGGCCAACCTGTACCTGGCCATGGAGCACGAGCTCGAGATCATCCCGGTGCTGAACAAGATCGACCTGCCTGCCGCAGACCCGGACCGCTATGCCGCGGAGCTCGCCCAGCTGATCGGCTGCGAGCCGGAGGACGTGCTGCGGGTCTCCGGCAAGACCGGCGTGGGCGTGCCCGAGCTGCTGGACCGGGTGGTGACGTCCCTGCCGGCCCCCGTGGGTCAGGCGGATGCACCGGCCCGCGCCATGATCTTCGACTCGGTCTACGACACCTACCGCGGCGTGGTCACCTATGTGCGCGTGGTGGACGGCAGGCTGACCCCGCGCGAGAAGATCCGCATGATGTCCACCGGTGCCGCCCACGAGCTGCTGGAGATCGGCGTGTCCTCCCCTGAGCCGCAGCCGACCGAAGGCCTCGGTGTCGGCGAGGTGGGCTACCTCATCACGGGTGTGAAGGACGTGCGCCAGTCCAAGGTGGGCGACACCGTCACCCTGGAGTCGGACCCGGCCGAGCAGGAGATCGGCGGCTACCGGGACCCGCAGCCGATGGTGTTCTCCGGCCTCTATCCCATCGACGGCTCGGACTACCCGGTGCTGCGCGACGCGCTGGACAAGCTCAAGCTCAACGATGCCGCCCTGAACTACGAGCCCGAGACGTCTGTGGCGCTCGGCTTCGGCTTCCGCGTGGGATTCCTGGGCCTGCTGCACCTGGAGATCGTCCGCGAGCGGCTGGAGCGCGAGTTCGACCTGGACCTGATCTCCACCATGCCGAACGTGGTCTACCAGGTCACCACCGAGGACCGCACCGTGGTGGAGGTGACCAACCCGTCCGAGTTCCCGGAGGGCAAGATCCACGAGGTCCGTGAGCCCATGGCCGCGGCGACGATCATCGTGCCGGCCGAGTTCATCGGCGCCGTCATGGAGCTGTGCCAGTCCAAGCGCGGCCACCTGCAGGGCATGGACTACCTGTCCGAGGAGCGCGTGGAGATCCGCTACCGCATCCCGCTGGCGGAGATCGTGTTCGACTTCTTCGACTCCCTGAAGTCCCGCACCAAGGGCTACGCCTCCCTGAACTGGGGCGCGGACGGCGACCAGGCCGCGGACCTGGTCAAGGTGGACATCCTCTTGCAGGGCGACCAGGTGGACGCGTTCTCCGCGATCACCCACCGCGACTTCGCCTACTCGTACGGCACCATGATGACCGCGAAGCTCAAGGAGCTGATCCCGCGGCAGCAGTTCGAGGTGCCCATCCAGGCGGCCATCGGCTCGCGCATCATCGCCCGCGAGAACATCCGCGCGATCCGCAAGGACGTGCTCTCCAAGTGCTACGGCGGCGACATCTCCCGCAAGCGCAAGCTGCTGGAGAAGCAGAAGGAGGGCAAGAAGCGCATGAAGATGGTGGGCACCGTGGAGGTCCCGCAAGAGGCGTTCATCGCCGCGCTGTCCTCGGACTCCTCGTCCGCGGACAAGGGCAAGAAGTAACGCGTGCCCGCCGTCCTGCCGCTCGGTGACCCCGTCCCCGACGACGGACGCCTCCCCTCCTCGTGCGGGGAGGCGGTCCGCCGGTCCCTCGCCGCGGGCGTACCGAGGACCTTCAGCCTGTACGTGCACGTGCCCTTCTGCACGGTGCGCTGCGGCTACTGCGACTTCAACACGTACACCGCCCCGGACCTCGGCCCCGGCGCCTCGCGCGGCGACTACGTGGACACGGCCCTGGCGGAGGTGGGGTTCGCACGCAGAGCGCTGGAGGACTCCGAGGTGCCGGCAAGGCCGTTGCACACCGTGTTCTTCGGCGGTGGCACGCCGACGCTGCTGCCGGCGGCGCACCTGGTGCGGATCCTGGACGCCGCGCGCGAGGCGTTCGGGATGGTCGACGGAGCCGAGGTGACGGTGGAGGCCAATCCCGACACCGTCGACGAGGCCTATCTGCGTGAGCTGGCCGCCGGGGGCGTGACCCGCGTGTCCGTGGGGATGCAGTCTGCGGTCCCGCACGTGCTCGCCACGCTCGAGCGGACCCACCGACCGGAGAACATCCCGGCCGCCGTGGAGGCGGCGCGGGCCGCCGGCCTGGACGTGTCCCTGGACCTGATCTACGGCACGCCGGGGGAGTCGCTCGGGGACTGGCGGACCACCGTGGAGACGGCGATCGACTGCCGCCCGGACCACATCAGCGCCTACTCGCTGATCGTGGAGGAGGGCACCAAGTTCGGCGCCCAGGTGGCGCGCGGGCAGGTGGCCGACGTGGACCCGGACGACCAGGCGGACAAGTACCTGCTGGCGGACGAGCTGCTGGAGGCTACCGGCTTCCGCTGGTACGAGGTCTCCAACTGGGCGCACGACCCTCAGGAGACCGGGGCACACCGCGCGGAGCACAACGTGGCCTATTGGCGGGACATGGACTGGTGGGGCATCGGCCCCGGCTCCCACTCGCACGTGGCCGGCGTCAGGTTCTGGAACGCCAAGCACCCGGCGGCCTACGCGCAGCGCCTGGCCACCGGCGTGACCCCGGCCGTGGGACGCGAGGTGCCGGACGCCGAGGCACGCCTGCTGGAGCAGGTCATGCTCCACGTCCGCATGGTCGAGGGCCTGGACGTGCGGGTGCTGGAGCAGGCCGAGGACGGGGGTGCGGCCGCCCGTGCCCGCATCCCGCAGCTGATCGCCGCGGGCCTGATCGACGGCGGCCTGGCCCAGGCCGGCCGGATCGTTCCGACCCTGCAGGGGCGGCTGCGCAACGACCACATCGTGCGCGAGCTCGCCGGCTTCTGAGCGGCCGAGTCGCCGTCCCCGCCCGGCCTTGCGATGTGAGGCAAGGTCTCACCCGCCCCGCCCCGGCGTCGTGGGGGCAAGACACGGTGTTGAGATCGAAGAACGTGGCCGTGTTGCATCCCCACAACGCCGTGGCCGTGTTGCATCCCCACAACGCCGTGGCCGTGTTGCATCCCCACAACGCCGCGGGTGGGCGCCGTTCGACTCTGGCCGGTCTTGCCGGCGCGGTCAGCGCAGGATGCGCAGGTTGAACGGGTACCTGTAGGGGCGGCCCTTGTTCACCTGGGAGCCGCCGAGGATGCCGTAGAAGGCCATGACCATCCAGAGCAGCGCACCGATGACGGCGAACACCGGGCCCAGGACGGGCAGCTGGCCCAGGAAGAAGAACACTCCCATGAGCAGGGTCGGCGGGACGGAGAAGTTCAGCGCCTCCTTGGCCTCCTGGGCGGTGAAGGGGCCGCGGTCACGGTAGAGCAGCCAGACGGCCAGCGGGACCATGAAACCGACGGCCACGCCGAAGTGGGCCAGGGTCGCCCGCTCACGGTCCTGCTTGGCGGTCAGCGGGGCGCCGGGGCCGGAGGAGGCCTCCACCCACGACGGACGGCGGGCGGCCCGCTGCTTCTTGGCCGGGCGCACGGGACGGGCGGGGCGCGGCTCGTCCGAAGCTTCGGTCTTGGTCTTCACGGCAGTGCCTCCACCGGCCGCGGCAGCGGCGTGCCTGGGCGCATGTGCCTCGGGCGTGGCCCGTCGGGAGTCCTCGGAGGCGGCAGGCCCTGAGGCATGGCGGGCGGAGGCGGGCTTGGGGCGGACGCGGCCGCTGGGGGCGCGGTCCGGCTGAGGGGCCGAGCCCGCCGCTGCGGTCTCCGCCTGCTCCGCGCCGCTGGCCGGGCCCTGCTCGGCAGCAGGCTCGGTGGCGCGTCGGGGTGCGCTGCGGTCGGGCTTCGCCACGGTACTCCTCGAAGGGTCGGGGGCTGGCCGGAGACCGACGGTGCGCCCCCTGTCTGCCGGCCGGGCGCCCCGCGGTCAGGGGCCGATTCTGCGTCAGTCTATCGCTCAGGCGGTCCCGGGCTCGGTGAGGAAGTCGATGAGTTCCTCCACACGTCCCAGCAGAGAGGGCTCGAGGTCGGCGTAGGTGCGGACCTGGGCCAGCAGCCGCTTCCAGCCCAGGCCCACGTCCTCCTTGGTGCGATGCGGCCAGCCCAGTGCCTTGAGGATGCCGGTCTTCCAGTCCTGCCCCTTGGGCACCACGGGCCAGGCCTGGATGCCGATGACCTGTGGCTTGATGACCTGCCAGACATCCACGTAGGGGTGGCCGAGGATCAGCACGTTGCCGGCCGCTCCGGGCGTCCGCATCGCATCGGCCGCGATGCGCTCCTCCTTGGAGCCGGGCACCAGGTGGTCCACCAGGATGCCCAGGCGGCGCCGGCCGGACGGCCCGAAGTCGGCGATGGCCCCGGCGAGGTCGTCCACGCCGTGCAGGGGCTCCACCACGATGCCCTCGTGGCGGAGGTCCTCGCCCCAGACCTTCTCCACCAGCTCGGCATCGTGTGCGCCCTCGACCCAGATGCGCGACGCCCGCGCCGTGCGCGCCCGGCTGTTCCCGACGCGCACTGATCCGGATGCGGTGCGCTGCGGGGTCCTCTTCGCCGGCCCGTTGGCACGGGCTTCCGGCACGAGCGTCACGGGTTCGCCGTCGATCCAGAAGCCGCCGCCCAGCGGGAAGGACCTGGTCTTCCCGTGGCGGTCCTCCAGCACCACCACGTGCACGCCGCCGGCGCGCTCCACACGCAGCACGGCTCCGACGAATCCGGTGGCGACGTCCTCCACCACGGTGCCCGGCGCGGCGCCGACGGTCTTGGCCCGCGTGCCGGCGGGTCGCTTCAGCGCGTCGGCGGGTCCGGGTCCCCAGCTGTTCCAGTCCATGCCAGCAGACCCTAGCTGTACTCGGCCATGACGTTGGTGACAGATAGACGTTGACGATGAAAAGAACCTCC